>NZ_JBWXMQ010000028.1:0-53911 GCF_056626735.1 Pseudomonas sp. 1
TAGGCCGGGGTGTTCGGTGCCGGATGGGGTAGGTGGTTCGGTTGTTGATAAAGGCGAGCCGCAGCTGCCGAAGATGACAGCGCAGGAACGGCGGGCGAAGATTGATGAGTTGGCAGAGGCGAATGCGAAGAGGCGTGTGTGGGAATATGAAAAGCGGTATGGAATGCACACTGTCGAAAAGCACAGTTCAGAAATTTCTGATAAAGCTCTTGAACAGAGAGCAATCAATGGTGCGAATCCTCACACTGGATTAATCCCAAAAGGTGCGAAAGGCAACCGGAGCTCTCAATTTCATAATTGGCGCATGCATTTGGGCGCACTAAATAAAGCGATGACGAAGGATAAGAATGGCTTGATTATGCACACCGGAAAAGATCATAACAAAAATCCAATAGTGAGATTGGAACTACCTGGTGCAGGGCGTGGGTACAAGCCGAACAAAAAAGACGATCAAAATCCTAGCTTGAATGAAAATTTGAATTGGTTTGAGGTTAAGTTTGATCAGGTAAATACACAAAATCCATTTACAGCATTTCCGACCGAGGTGAAGTGATGTTGAAAGATCCATATTTAAATGAAAAGTTTGAACCGGATTTGATGTGGTTTATAGGCGTTTTCGACGTTTATGATCGGGAGGAAACTCGAGGTGCGGAACTCGAGGTTTACAATCCTAATAATTCTGCTGATAGAGAGATTCTTATCAGGAAGTATTGTCTGAATCTGCCATACCTTTCGTATAGGCATAAGCTGGTTTTGGTTGAGGCTTTAAAAGTAGCGTTAGATGATTCAAACTATAATTTTAATAGTCTCTTTGATATTGATGAGTACGAGACATCTAGTTGGCCTAGGGGGGAATGGTATTCGTTAGACAGTTCGCGTTGTTTTTTTAAAGAGGTCTACCGTTTGGCGGGAGATGTCTGGAGGGAAGACCTTGAGCTCGCAGCGAGTGAGGATAGATCCATGTGGTGAGTGTGACTATAAAATTAAAACAAAGAATGGGTGTTATTGGCGTTATTTGCTGAATTAGTGTCTAGGTAAGTAGTTAGTACATTAACCTACCCCTTCGTGTGCAGCCCTGCTTCCGCGGGGGACGTGGTCTGGGGCTCAGTGTTGACCCATTAGTTGCGGAGAATGAAGCTCGGAAGCGGCGAGACTATCAATCAAATGCACACTATACCCCGGAACATTCTTCGCATGATGCTTCGCCTGCGAAGCCATTTCCGCCAATTGACTCGCATCCAGTTGCGCACAAGTTTCAGGATGCAAATGCACCACGCCAATGGACAATGACAGCAATGGAAACTCCTGACGAATACCCTGGCGGTTCGGCGCAATAAAACAACCAGCGTCTAGATGTTCGGGGCGGTAGAAGCGACGGCATTGGCTTTGGAAATCATCAAGCAATTGGTTCAGCCGTTTGCGCCAATCTTCCGGGCCGAGCACCAACAGGAAATCGTCACCACCGATGTGGCCAACAAAATCGCGGGACGGGTCGACGCGTTCGTTTAGGCATTGCGCCAGACACAACAACACCTCATCCCCACGCCCATACCCATAGATATCGTTAAAGGGTTTGAAACTGTCGATGTCGACATAGCAAATGACCGACTCGCGCCCCTGTTGTAGTAGTCGGGTGAGGCATTGCTGAATCGGCACATTCCCCGGCAGCAAGGTCAGCGGATTGGCATACCGAGCCTGCTGGATTTTCAGTTCGGTAATCAGTTTGAGCACGTCGATCACCCTGCCCAGACCCAGATAGCTGCCGTTGAGGGTGATGATGAAGTCTTCTTCGATGCGTTGTCGGGCGCGGCTGGTGATCAGACGGCTGACCTGTTGCAGTGACTGGCTCATTTCCACGGCGAGGAAGTCGTCGTTCATCAGTCGGCTGATCGGTTTGCGAGCGAACAGGTCGGTGGCGAACGGCTTGAGAAGGGCATCGGACAATGAATGACGATGAACGATGCCGCACGGCTGACCCTGTTCGTCGAGCACCGCCAGTGAGTTCAGGTTGGCCTGGCGGCGGAAGGCTTCCAGTACGGTGGCGGTCGGTGTGTCGCGATTCACGGCCGGTTGATCGATGAGCAGGGCGCTCAGGTCGCTGCCTTCGTCATTCAGCGCCACGGCGCTACTGTCGTGTTTGGGCATCAGGGTCCGGGCGTCGCGTGACGGATGTTCCTGCGGGCGCCCCAGCAAATAGCCCTGGACCAGATCAACGCCCATCTCGGTCAGCACCGCCAACTCTTCCGGCAACTCGATGCCCTCGGCAATCACCTGCGCCCGCGAGGCCTTGGCGATTTGCAGGATCGATCCGACGAACTCACGCTTCAACGCGTCCTGATGAATGCCGTCGATAAAGTGCCGGTCGATCTTCACGTAATCCGGCCGCAGCTCCGACCACAGGCGCAGGCTCGAGTAACCCGCGCCCAGATCGTCGAGAGCAATCGAAAAACCCATCGCCCGGTAGTGATGCAGCGCGGTTTGCAGCAACTGAAAGTCGTCGATCGGTGTCTGTTCGGTGAGTTCGATCACCACCTGACTCGGCGGAATACCAAAATCCTGTAGCAACTGCAGTGTCCGCCCCGGCTGGTGCGCGGCTTCGAGCAGGGATTCGGGAGAGACGTTGAGAAACAGTTTGCCCGGCAATTGCTGTTCGTTGAAACGACGACAGGCACTCTGGCGGCAGGCGATTTCCAGTTCGCTCAAGCGGCCGGCCTGGCGGGCCACGGCGAACAGGGCGATGGGGGAGTGCAGCGGGCTGTTGGACGGGCCGCGGGTCAAGGCTTCGTAGCCAAGAATGCGTCGTTCGGAGAGGCAAATGATCGGCTGGAACAGACTGTGTAAACCGCTTTGAGTCAGGATCGAGCTCAAGGCACTCAGCTGTTCGGTCGTGGTCATGGCAATCTCTGGCGATAAAAAAGGACTGGGAGCGTTCTCGATGAAGAGAACCGCTCCCAGTCCTTTATTGCACGACAGAATGATGACTGTTTGATGACGATCCGGGGATCGTCAGCATTAAATTGCCATCACCTTACTTCTTTGCGACCTGGTTGCTCAGCTTCAGGTAATCCAGCAGCACGCGGCCGGTCTCGCTCAGGTAGGCGTCGTCTTCCGGTTTGACCTTGTCCGGCTCGGCGGCTGCCAGGGCGTCGTCGTCTTCTTTCTTCAGCTCTTTGAGCGGTTCTTCGCCTTTGGCCTTGCGACGGATGTTTTCCATCGCCAGTTGCTTGGCGTCGATATCGGCGTGCTGGGCACGGCGTTCGGCTTCATTGAGGCTGACGGTTTTCTCTTCCAGCAGCTTTTGCGCCAGGGCCAGCTTGTCGCGGATGAACACGAACTCCGCGTCCTTGGCGGAACGGGTGTCATGCTCGGATTTCAGCTGGGCCAGGTACGGTTTGAACGGATCGCTCGCCGGTTTGATCGCCGCGCGGATGGTGTCCCACGGCATGGCTTCCGGCAGGGCGCTTTCGCCGATTTCCTTGGTGTCGATGATCGACGGGTAATCGATGTCCGGCAGGACGCCCTGATGCTGGGTGCTCTGACCGGAAACCCGGTAGAACTTGGCCAGGGTCAGTTTCAGTTCGCCATGGTTCAGCGGCTGAATGGTCTGCACGGTGCCTTTGCCGAAGGTCTGGCCACCGATGATCAGCGCACGGTGGTAGTCCTGCATGGCGCCGGCGAAGATCTCCGAAGCCGAGGCGGACAGGCGGTTGACCAGCAACGCCATCGGGCCTTTGTAGAACGCGCCCGGGTTTTCATCTTCAAGTACATCGACCCGGCCATCGGCGTTGCGCACGAGCACGGTAGGGCCCTTGTCGATGAACAGGCTGGTCAGCTCGGTGGCTTCCTGCAGGGAACCGCCGCCGTTGTTGCGCAGGTCGATGACCACGCCGTCGACTTTCTCTTTCTGCAGTTCGGTCAGCAGCTTCTTGACGTCGCGGGTGGTGCTCTTGTAGTCCGGATCGCCGGCACGGAAGGCCTTGAAGTCGAGGTAGAACGCCGGAATCTCGATCACGCCGAGCTTGTAGTCGCGGCCGTCCTGTTTCAGGTTCAGCACGGACTTCTTCACGGCCTGGTCTTCGAGCTTCACCGCTTCACGGGTGATCGGCACGATCTTGCTGGTCTGGTCGTTCGGCGCATTGCTGGCCGGAATCACTTCCAGACGCACCACGGTGCCTTTCGGGCCACGGATCAGCTTGACCACTTCGTCCAGACGCCAGCCGACCACGTCGACCATCTCTTTGTTGCCCTGGGCAACACCGATGATCTTGTCGGCCGGAGCAACCTGCTTGGTCTTGTCGGCCGGGCCTGCGGGCACCAGACGCACGACTTTCACCTGGTCGTTGTCGCTCTGCAACACGGCGCCGATGCCCTCGAGGGACAGGCTCATGTTGATGTCGAAGTTCTCCGCGTTATCCGGCGACAGATAGTTGGTGTGCGGATCGTAAGACATCGCGAAGGTGTTGATGTATGCCTGGAAGATGTCTTCGGCGCGGGTCTGGTCCAGACGCGCCAGTTGATTCTTGTAGCGTTTGGTCAGGGTTTCCTGGATCTGCTTCGGGTCTTTGCCGGCGATCTTCTGCCGCAGCACCTCGTCCTTGACGCGTTTGCGCCACAGGTCATCGAGTTCGGCGGTGGACTTGAGCCAAGGAGCGTCCTTGCGATCGATCAGCAAGGTTTCCTTGGTGGTGAAGTCCATCTTGTCGACGCCTTTGTTCAGCTCGGCAAGGGCGAAGTCCAGACGCGCCTTCACGCGGTCCAGATAGCGCTTGTAGATGGTGAACCCGGCGTTGAGGTCGCCGCTCTTGAGGAAGTCGTCGAACTGGGTCTTCCACTTGTCGAATTCGGCGATGTCGCTGGCCATGAAATAGCTGCGCGACGGGTCGAGCAGCTTGATGTAGCTGTCGTAGATGATCACCGAGCGCGCATCGTCGAGCGGCGGCTTGCTGTAGTGGTGACGCTTGAGCAACTCGACGACGTTCAGACTGGCGATCACTTCGTCGCGATCAGGCTGCAACTTGTCCCAGCTGTTGGCTGCGAAGGTGGTGCCCGACACCGGCAACAGGCCGATACCGATGAAAAGAGCGAGGGCGGTGCTGGGGAGCAGATGCTTCATGCTGATTCGACGCGGGGACAATTGATAACGCATATTAGGCCGTCTTTGAAGTCGCCGGTACCTCTACGCTCTGTACGATAACTGCTGTTCAGCGTTCGTTCAGACCCCAGGGCCGGTCGCATAATGCAAAAAGCCCGGCGCTACAGCTTCGGGCTCAGTCCAGACTCACTATGGAGGCACTGTGAAGGCATTGCAAGGCGTTGAAGGTCAAGTGGCATGGGTTGATGAACCAAGTCCTACATGTGATGTAGGACAAGTTCGCATCCGAGTAGCGGCAGCGGGCCTCAATCGTGCGGATTTATTACAGAAAGCCGGACTTTATCCGCCCCCTCCGGGTGCCAGCCAGGTGCTGGGTCTTGAGTGCTCCGGGGTGATCTGCGAGGTCGGCGCGGGCTCTTCTTGGCAGGTCGGTGACCGGGTCTGCGCCCTGCTGGCCGGGGGCGGGATGGCGCAAGAGGTGGTCGTCGACGGACGGCATGTGCTGCCGGTTCCGGAAGGTGTATCGCTGATCGAGGCCGCTGCCTTGCTCGAGGTGTACGCGACCGTCTGGCTGAATGTGTTTCAACTCGCTGCGCTCAAACCGGGTGAGAAAGTTCTTCTGCACGCCGGGGCCAGTGGCATCGGCTCAGCCGCGATTCAACTGTGCAAGGCTTTCGGCAATCCATGCTGGGTCAGCGTCGGCTCGGCTGAGCGACTGGCCTATTGCGAATCGCTGGGTGCCCAGGGCGGGGTGGTGCGCACCGATGATCTGGAAAGTCTCCGGGATTTCGGGCCGTTCGATGTGATTCTGGATCCGGTCGGCGGCAATTATTCAGCGCTGAATCTGAAGCTGATGGCTCAGGACGGCCGCTGGGTGCTGATCGGTCTGATGGGTGGCCGTGAAGCGAAACTGGATCTGGCCCAGGTGCTGGCCAAGCGCGTGCAACTGCTGGGCTCGACCCTGCGCAGCCGTGACGATCAGTTCAAGGCCGATCTGTTCAGCGATCTGAGCCAGCACGTGTGGCCGCTGTTTTCCGAAGGGCGCCTGAAGCCGCAACTGGCCAAGGCTTTCCCGATCAAGGATGCGGAGGCGGCGTTCGCCGAGCTGGCGAGCAACACGGTGGCGGGGAAGCTGGTGCTGGTGATCGACGAAAGCCTGAGTTGATCATCGATGCTTGTGGGAGCAGGCCTGCTCCCACAAGGCAATCGCTTACTTCCAGAGGTGAATCGGCCAGCCGGATTTCTCGGCCTGCGCAAGCAACACCGGATCCGGATTGACCACATGCGGGTAATCCACTTTCAGCAGCAGCGGCAGGTCATTGCGTGAGTCGGAATAGAAACTCGCGCCCTCAAGATTTTCTTCTTCGGCGTCCAGCCATTCCAGCAACCGGGTGATTTTGCCTTCGCGGTAGGTCAGGGTGCCTACGGTCTGGCCGCTGTACACGCCATGCGCCACTTCCAGTTCGATGGCCAGAACTTCGTCGATACCCAGCCGTTCGGCAATCGGTTTCACCAGGTGCGTGCCCGAGGCCGAGATCACCAGAATCCGGTCGCCGGCCTGGCGGTGGGCGGCGATGGTCCTGGTGGCATCGCTGAAGATGATGGGTTCGATGAAGTCTTCAACCCACGGCGCTACCAGATGCTCGACTTCTTCCGAGGTGCGGCCGATCAGCGGCTCGAGGCTGAAGTCCATGTAGTCCTCCATGCGCAACTTGCCATGGCTGTAGGCGTCCATCAGCTCATTGTTCCTGCGCATGAACGACTCGGGATCGACCCAGCCCAGGCGCCCCATCTGCTCGCACCATAGCGTTGCGCAGTCACCATGAATCAGCGTGTCGTCCAGATCAAAAATTGCCAGGGCCATCAGTTCAGTTCCCTCTTGGGTGTCAGCAAAGTCATCAGGCTACCTCACACAGGGCGGTGGGATCGATGGAAAGTGACAGGCGCTGACCGTCGGGATGCAGATCCGCTGCCGAACGATTCAGCACATCCACCACCAGTTCCACGCCCCGGGCTTCGACGCGGTAGCGAATCACGTTGCCCAGCAGGCTGTGGCTGCGGATTTGCGCGTCGGGCTCACCGCTCAGACTCAATTCGATGGCCTCCGGGCGAATCGCGATGCGGTGGTTGATCGGCCGCTGCAACAGCTTCGACGCACTTTCGGCATCCAGCAGATTGTAGTTGCCGATGAAGCCGGCAGCGAACACGTCGACCGGCGCGGTGTAGAGGGTTTCGGCGTCGCCGCTTTGTACGATCTTTCCCTGATTCATCAGGAAAATCCGGTCAGACATGGTCAGCGCTTCTTCCTGATCGTGTGTGACGAAAATCGTGGTCAGGCCGAGTTCGCGCTGGATCTGACGGATCTGCTCACGCAGGTGTTTGCGAATCCGTGCATCGAGGGCCGACAGCGGTTCATCCAGCAGCAACAGGCGCGGACGGGTGACCAGCGAGCGGGCGAGGGCGACACGCTGGCATTGACCGCCGGACAACTGATGCGGATAGCGGCTGGCGAAATCGTTGAGTTCAACCAGTTTCAACACTTCGGCAACCCGCTTGTGGCTGTCGTCGGCGTTGACCTTTTGCATGCGCAAACCGAAGGCGACGTTCTGTTCAACGGTCATGTTGGGAAACAGCGCGTAGCTTTGGAACACCATGCCGATCCCGCGTTTCTGCGGGGTGAGCGGCACGATGTCGACACCATCGAGCAGAATCTTGCCGCCATCCACCGGCGTCAGGCCGGCGATGCAGCGCAGCAAGGTGGATTTGCCGCAACCCGATGGGCCGAGCAGGGTGACGAATTCACCCTTCTGGATTTCGCAGTTGATGTCGCTGAACACCGTGGTGCCCGCGTAGTTTTTCTGAAGGTGTTGGACGCTGACATAGCTCATTCGCTTTTGTCCTTGTTCAAGATGTTGGCGACCCAGGTCAGGACCAGCACGAAAAAGAAGTAGGAGATCACCAGCGCACTGGTGAAGTGGCCGCTGCTGTTACGCATGTTGTTGAGGTAGACCTGCAGGGTTTCGTAGCGGGTGCCGACCAGAATGTTGGCGAACACGAACTCACCGAACAGGAACGAGAACGACAACAGCAAGGCGACCATCAGGCCTTTGCGCAGGTTCGGCAGTACCACCAGGAAAGCTGCCTGAAAGGTGCTGGCGCCGAGCAGTTGGGCGGCGTCCATCAAGTCGCGCAGGTTGATCGCTTGCAGGTTGTTGGTGATCGCCCGGTACATGAACGGCAGGGCAACGGTGAAGTAGCAACCGATCAGGATCCACGGCGTGCCGACCATCGCGAACGGCCCGGAACCGTAAAGCTGCAACAGCCCCACCGACGACACCACCGGCGGCACCGCAAAGGGCAGCAGGATCAGGATGTTCATCAGCGCATCGAGTTTCGGGAAGTGGTAATGCACCACGAACAGCAGCGGCAGGATCAGCACCACCGACAGGATCAGCGCGCCGACGCACACCAGCAGCGACTGACCGAAGGCGTGCAGGAAGCGCGGGTCGCTCCACAACTGGACGTACCACTTGAAAGTGAAACCGCTGGGCAGGATGGTGGCCGACCAGCTGCTGGCAATCGAGTAGATCAGCGTGCCCAGCAGCGGCAGAAGCAGGATGGCGAACAGCAGATACACCACGACGCGGTGGTAGACGCCGGCCGGGCCGGATTCAGCGCGAGACATGGTAGCTCCTCTTCAGCAACAGTTGATGCACGACGGTCACCAGGGTCATCAGCGCCACCAGCACGACGGCCAGGGCGCTGGCCAGGTTCGGATCGAGGGAAATGTCGCCGGACACCATCGCCGCAATCCGGATCGGCAATACGTTGAAGTTGCCGGTGGTCAGCGCGTAAACCGTGGCGTAGGCGCCGAGGGCATTGGCCAGCAGGATCACGAAGGTGCCGAGCAGGGCCGGGGTCAGCACCGGCAGGCCGATGTGGCGCCAGAACTGCCAGCTGTCAGCGCCGAGCAGGGCGGCGGATTCGCGCCAGTCTTCACGCAGCGCATCGAATGCCGGGTACAGCAGCAGGACGCCGAGGGGAATCTGGAAGTAGGTGTAGAGGATGATCAACCCGGTTTTCGAGTACAGGTTGAAGTCTTCGATGATCCCGGCCTGCTTCAACATGATGGTGATGCTGCCGTTGAAGCCGAGCAGGATGATGAAGGCAAACGCCAGAGGCACGCCGGCGAAGTTGCTGGTCATGTTGGCGAAGGCATTGACGAAGTTGCGCAGTTTCGAATCGACCCGGCGCAGGGAGTACGCACCCAGCACCGCGATGATGATCCCGAACACACTCGACCAGAAACTGATTTCGAGGCTGTACTGGATCGCCTGCAGGTAGAACTTCGAGCTGAAGATCCTGCTGAAGTTGGCGAAGCCCCAACCGAATTCTTCCGATTGCAGGCTGTTGATCATCACCCAGATCAGCGGGGCGATTTCGAACGCGATAAAGAACAGCGCGAAAGGCACCAGGCACAGGGCGGCCAGCCATTTGCCGCGAGTCATTGAGTTCACTTGAGCAACTCCCGGCAAACAGGTTTGTCGTGGGGTACGCCGAGCAGTTCGCAGACGGTGCCGCAGATGTCGGTCTGCTTCGGCGTGGCGCCGGCGTGCAGGCTGAAAGCGTCACCGAGTACGAACAACGGCACCTGGCGTTCTTCCGGCAGCAGGCCGTTGTGCGAGCGGTCGTTGTTCATGCCGTGGTCGGCAGTCACCAGCACTTGGTAACCGGCGTCGAGCCAGCCTTGCAGGTAGTCGGCGAGGATGATGTCGGCGCTGCGCGCGCTGTTGCGGTATTGCGGGGTGTCGAGGCCGTGCTTGTGGCCGGCGTCGTCGATGTTCATCGGATGGATCAGCAGAAAATCCGGGGCGTGGCGCAGGCGCAGGTTTTCGGCGTCGGCGAACAGGTGCGAGTCCGGGTAGTGATCGTTCCAGTAGAAGTGGCCGTGCTGGATCGGTAGCGTCGGGTCATCGGTATGCCGATCCCGAGCCGCCACGAACGGCGAGCGGTTGTAGAGCTCGCTGACCCAGTGGTACGCCGCGGCGGCGGTTTTCAGACCGGCATCGCGGGCGTAGTGATATATGCTGCGCTGGTTGGACAGGCGCGAGACGTTGTTGTGGACGATGCCGCTCTCGATCGGTGGCACGCCGGTGAGGATGCATTCGTAAAGCGGTCGGGACAGGGCCGGCAGCTCGCACTCCAGCTGGTACAGCGCCGCGCGTCCTGCGCCAACGTAAGCCTGCAGATGCCCCATGGCGTGACACGCAACCTCGTAACTGAGGCCGTCGAGCACGACAAGGATGACGGTGTGCTTCATAGGGGCAAAAACTCCGCGAAACAGAAAATTTCAGATTCAGTCGGGAGCCCTTGTGGGAGCGAGCTTGCTCGCGAAGGTGTCGTGTCAGCCAACATCAATGTTGAACGAAAGACCGCATTCGCGAGCAAGCTCGCTCCCACAGGGATCTCCAGCAATCCCGGAAGCGGGACTTACGGGCTTACTTCATCTCTACGATGACTTCTTCGTTCCACTTCTGCGGCAGGGCCTTGGAGGTTTTTTCCCACGCATCGGCGTCCTTGATCGGTGTGACCTTCTTGTACTGCTCGTTCGGCAGCAGTTTGGCTTTCACGTCTTCCGGCAATTGCAGGTGCTCGGCGCGGATCGGGCGAGCGTTGCCGCGGGCGAGGTTGGTCTGGCCGGCGTCACTGAAGATGTATTCGCGGGTCAGCTTGGCGGCGTTCGGGTTCTTCGCGTATTTGTTGATGATGGTGGTGTAGCCGGAAATCACCGAGCCGTCTGACGGAATCAGCACCACGTAGTCATCCGGGTTGGCCATCTTGGCCTTGTAGCTCAGGCCGTTGAAGTCCCAGACCACGCCGACTTCGATCTCGCCTTTTTCCATGGTGGCGATGGTCGGGTTGGCCATCGACAGGCGACCCTGCTTGGCGATGTCTGCGAACAGCAGCAGGGCAGGCTGGAGGTTTTTCTCGTCGCCGCCGTTGGCCAGCGCAGCGGCGAGTACACCGTTGGCAGCTTGTGCAGCGGTGCTCACGTCACCGATGGAAACCTTGTATTTGCCGCCCTTGAGGTCAGCCCATTTGGTCGGAACTTCGGAGCCGTGCAGCAGCTTCTTGTTGACGATGAAAGCGATGGTGCCGGTGTAGGCCAGTGCCCAGTTGCCGTCCTTGTCCTTGGCCCAGTCCGGTACTTGATCCCAGGTGGTCGGCTTGTACGGTTGCACCACGCCTTGCTTGACGGCGATCGGGCCGAAAGCCGCGCCGACGTCGCCGATGTCGGCGGTGGCGTTGTCTTTCTCGGCGGCGAACTTGGCGATTTCCTGGGCCGAACTCATGTCGGTGTCGATGTGTTTCAGGCCGTAGTTCTTGGCCAGGTCTTCCCAGGTGCCTTTCCAGTTGGCCCAGTCATCGGGCATGCCGACGCTGTTGACGGCGCCTTCCGCTTTCGCAGCGGCTTCGAGGGTTTTCAGATCATCAGCCGCCATGGCGGCGGTGCACATGGCAATGGTCGAGCCTAACAGTGTTGCCAGGAAAAGCTGTTTCATTCCGAAGCTCCTTGGTCGTGTTCAACGCTGCGATTGCGGTTTGTGTTGGTCTAGGTCAGCAATACCTGAGCCAATGTAGGGGGGCTGGATGACACTTTGATGTCGGCGGATACCTGACCCGCCCTTTATTTCGCCGATATCGTCGGCTGCCCGCTAAGCGTAGACCACCCTCAAAGTCCCGGTGGGCAAGGGACTTGGCCGATGTATTGCAAGTTGTCAGGGCGACCGTTCGGTAGTTTTGTCATCTCTCGGTCATCTGCACTGCCTAGGCTTGCAACACGACCGAATGGCGCAATAGCTGTGCGGTTTTGCCCCGAAACAGTGCTGGTCTAGTCCAGATAGGTAACGTTGATGCGCGATGAGGCAACAAAAGCGGTGACAGCGATTGGCCAGATCCTTCAGGAGCAGCTCGATCACGGGTTGCTGGCGGCGGGGAGCAAGTTGCCGGCCGAGCGCAAGCTCAGTGAGTTGTTCGGCACGACGCGGATTACGGTGCGTGAAGCCTTGTTGCAACTGGAGGCGCAAGGGCAGATTTATCGCGAGGAGCGGCGGGGCTGGTTCGTGTCGCCACCGCGTCTGGCCTACAACCTGATGCAGCGCAGTCACTTTCACGCGATGGTCAGTGCGCAGGGGCGGGTGCCGTCGACCGAGGTGATTTCGGCGCGGTTGCAACCGGCGTCAGCGGCGGTATGTGCCTGGTTGCAGTTGCCGGCGTTGTCGAGCGTGATTCAGATTTGCCGGTCGCGGCGGATCGATGGGCGGCTGGTGTTGTATGTGGAGCATTATCTGAATCCGCAGTTTTTTCCGGGGATTCTGGAGTTTGATTTGAATCAGTCGATTACCGAGCTGTATGCGCGGCATTACGACTTGCACTATGGGCGGGTGCGGTTCGAGATTGTGCCGACGTCGTTGTCGGTGGATGCGGCAGCGGCTTTACGGGTTTCGGTGGGGAGTCCGGGGTTGAGGATTGCTCGGGTTAATTATGATCAGGCCGGGCGGTTGATTGATTGTGATCTGGAGTTTTGGCGGCATGATGCGATTCACGTGGGGGTTGATGTGGTTTGACCTTGGCGGCCTCTGGGCCGACCAGGTTTTGGGTTGTTTTGGGTGAATATCCGTTGCTTCGGGTGCTGCCGCTGACGGTTTCGCCCTTACGGCGAGTCACTTTGGCAAACGCCCCAAAGTAACCAAAACGCTGGGCCCCTGCGTTCGGCACCTCGCTGAGGCTCGGTGTTCCTTCGTTCCGGGATTCATCCGGGGGCATCGCCTACGGTTTGCTTCGCTGCACCTCCTCTCGATGCATGCGGCTGCGCCGCACGGTCGCTGCGCTCCCACCCCCGGATAAATCCCTCCACTCAGCCTTCCGATGGGGCCAAAAGATCAAAAGCTTTACTCGAGCTAACGCTCATCGTGGTGAGTGGTGGGAGTTAGCTTGCCAGCGATGGCGGCCGGAAGTCGGTCAGATTCGCCGGATCTATTCTTGAGTTTGGCCACCACCGCCTGCGGTGATCACTTGCACATTCATCCTCGGCGTCGCCAGATCCAGGCCGGCTTCATCCAGATGCCGTTTCAGCGACAGGTTGAACGCCCGTGAAACTTCCCACTGTTTGATCGGTGCTGTCTTGAACCTTGCGCGCAGTATCGCGTTGCCGGATTCGAAGCTTTCCACGCCCTGAAATTCCAGCGGCGACCAGATGTTGCGGCGTTGCAGCGGATCTGTGCGCATTTTCTGGCCGACGTCGCGCATCAGTTTGATGGCTTCATCGATGCTCATGTTGAACGGCACGGCCACGCGGAAGATCGCGTAGCCGAATTCGCGGGAGTAGTTTTTGATGCTTTTGATTTCGCTGAACGGGATGGTGTGGACGATGCCGTCAATGTCCCGCAGGCGAACGGTGCGGATGGTCAGGCCTTCGACGGTGCCCAGGTGGCCGCCGACGTCGACGTAGTCGTCGATGGCCAGGGAGTCTTCGATGATGATGAACAGGCCGGTGATCAGATCCGCTACGAGCGACTGGGCGCCGAAGCCGATGGCCAGACCGATCACGCCGGCACCGGCCAGCAGAGGCGTGACGTTCATGCCCATGTTTGCCAGGGCGACGATCAGGGCGATGATGAAGATCGCCACGAAAAGCACGTTGCGGATCAGCGGCATCATGGTTTGCGCGCGGGCGTTGGCCAGGCCTTTGCGGGAGCGGGTGAGGGCGTGGTGGACGGCGGTGTCGCTGAGAATCCAGATCAGCCACGCGAAGATCAGCGTACCGATCAGGCTGAAGATTTTTACGCTGACGTCGTGGCCTTCGCCTTCGGTGAAGCCGATCAGTGACATGCCCCAGACCCGCAGGCCGAGTTCGATGAAAGCCAGCCACACCAGTAAATGGGCGAGGGTGTAGAAAAAGCTTTTCAGGCGCTCGGAATACAACGCATGACGTTTCGGGCCACGTTGGGGTCTGAGGGCGTGGCGGCGGACGAGGCCGTTGATGACCATGCACAACACCAGCAGCACGGTGCAGATCAGTGACTGGCGCAGTGCGGTGCTGGTGTCGCCGGCGGAGATGAAGGTGGCGAAGAGGGAAATGCCGACCAGCACCAGTGCCGGGACGTACCAGAAGGTGCCGAGGATTTCGATGGTGTCGCTGAGGGCGCGGCGGGTCAGGCGCCGGGACAACGGCTGGTTGCGGATCAGGTGGGCGATCGGCCGGCGGAAGCGCAGGATGAACAGCCCGGTCGACAGCGCCGCAAGGACATTGGCGACGGTGGCGGCGGTGTGGGCCAGGTGTACGCCGAGGCCGGCCACCAGTCGCGGATCGCTCAGGGCTTCACCGAAGGCGGCGAAGCTGCCGATCAGCCACAACGGGCGGAAGGCCTGGTGACGCAGGATGTACAACGCGCGATGGCGGTGCGGGCCGTCGAGTACGGAAAAGGCGATCACGCAGATGGCCGAGAAACAGGTGCCGACCACCAGCGCATACGCCAGCACCATCGCCAGGCTTTTGCCCAGTGACGAGGGCAGTGCGTAGCTCATGTAAACCGTGATCACCAACGCGATCAGCCAGGGCCCGAGCTTGCGCAGGGCGAAGCGCAACATGTCGAGGGCCCGGGGATTCTGCGGCAGTTCTTCGGTCAGACCGAAGCGCATGCGTACCCGGTGGCCGAGCCAGATCAGCGCGGCGGCGAGCAGGCTCCAGACCGCGAGGATCACGGCGAAGGCGAAGATGATCGGCAGCCATTCGCTGGCCGGCAGCATCAGGCCTTTGAGCTCGTCCTGAGCCATGTCGAATTCGGCGGACCAGCGATTGAGCGGGCTGTCGGCGCCGGTGAACTGTTTTTCGAAGGTGGCGAGGGTGCCGCCGATCAGTCCCAGCACGCCTTCTTCCGGGCTGGCCTGGGCCTTTTTCGTGGCGTCGCGCAGTTTTTTCAGATCAGTCAGCAACTGGGCGCGTTGCTTGTCGTTTTCCAGCGACTTGATGACTTCGTCCAGGGACTGGCCGAGCGGTGCCTGGGCTTCGGGCTGAGTATTGCCGGAGCCCGTGAGCAGCCCCGGCAGACCGGCAGCATCGGCAGGTGCCGGCGACATCAGGGTCATCAGGCAAACGAGAAACAGGCAGGGCAGGGCAAAAAGACGAGCGAACACTAGGCGGTCAACCTCGCAAGGGGCGGATCGGGCGAGTGTACGAGCCCGCCAGATTCAATGCGAGCCGGGGGCGGATTTATTCGTTGAGTTTGGCAAGGATCTTGTAGACCACGGTGGCCAGGATCATCAGCATGCCGATCCACATGGCGAACACACCGGCGTTCTTGTCACGGAAGTTGAAGCCGATGGCCAGCAGAATCATTCCGCACAGGATGGGAATGAGCATGGAGTGAAACGCAGACATCGAGATCATGGCGACAGCCTTGTCGAAGGAAATAATTTAAGTCTAGGTGGGATTTGGCCGACCGGTGGTGATCTGTATCAGAACCGAGCCGGTTTTACAGGCCGAGGGATCGCAGCCCGAAGCTGCGATCCCGACTGTGTCCTACGGCAGTTCGCGACTGGCGTAGAACGCGCTCAGCACTTTGACCAGGTGGGCCAGGTCGTGGCTGCCGCACAGTTCGCGGATCGAGTGCATGGCGAACGTCGGCAGGCCGATATCGACGGTGCGCACGCCCAGGTGGCTGGCGGTGATCGGGCCGATGGTCGAGCCGCAACCCATGTCGCTGCGTACCACGAAGCTCTGCACCGGGACTTCTTCGGCCATGCACAGATGGCGGAAGAAACCGGCGGTTTCACTGTTGGTGGCGTAGCGCTGGTTGCTGTTGACCTTGATCACCGGGCCGGCGTTGAGTTTCGGACCGTGATTGGCGTCGTGCTTTTCGGCGTAGTTCGGGTGCACGCCGTGGGCGTTGTCGGCCGAGACCAGCAGGGATTTCTGGATGGTGCGCACGAACTCGTCACCTTCCGGCAACAGACGGCGCAGGGTCTGCTCCAGCATCGGGCCATCAGCGCCGCAGGCAGAGCAGGAACCGACTTCTTCGTGGTCGTTACACACCAGCACGCAGGTCTCTTCGGTGTCGGCGGTCAGCAAGGCTTGCAGGCCGGCGTAGCACGACAGCAGGTTGTCCAGGCGCGCACCGGCGATGAAGTCGCCATGCAGACCGATGATGGCGGCGCTTTGGGTGTCGTAGAAACTCAGCTCGTAATCCAGCACCACGTCGGCGTTGAGGCCATGTTCACGAGCCAGTTGGTCGGTGAGCACCGCGCGAAAGTCCACCCGCTCATCACCGGCGAACTGCGCGAGAATCGGTGGCAGTTCGGTCTGGGCGTTGATGGCCCAGCCCTGGTTGGCTTCACGGTTGAGGTGAATGGCCAGGTTGGGAATGATCGCGATCGGGGCCTTGAAGTCGATCAATTGGCTTTCGACCTTGCCGTCACGGCGGAAGGTGACGCGGCCGGCCAGCGACAGGTCGCGGTCGAACCACGGTGCGAGCAGCGCACCGCCGTAGACTTCGACGCCGAGCTGCCAGAAGCCCTGGCGCTGCAGCTCAGGTTGTGGTTTGACTCGCAGGCACGGGCTGTCGGTGTGGGCGCCGACCAGACGGATGCCGTCGTGCAGCGGTGAGTTGCGGCCCATCTTGATCGCGACAATCGAGGAGTCGTTACGGGTGACGTAGTAACGACCATTGGCTTCGGTGTGCCAGGTTTCACGCTCGTCGAGGCGCACATAACCGGCGGCCTCCAGCCGTTGAACAAGGCTGGCGGTGGCGTGGAACGGGGTAGGGGAGGCCTTGAGGAAGTCGATCAGGCCTTGGTTCAACTCTTCGCGCATAAGAAGCTCCAGACAGCAATGGGCGGGAGTTTAACGCATCGGCCTGATGCTTGGGACTAGACATGTGCCACTCGCATCAACGAGCGGCGGCCACCCTTTTTTTCAGATAGTTCATGATCACTTTTTCGTCTTCAGGCTTGTCCGGACGAGGCAGTTGTTTTGGCCAGCGGCTCTGATTGAGCAGCTTTTTCTGACGGCTCTCGTCCCAGCGCAGAATCTCCCGCGACGCGCATTCCCACCATTCATGACGACAGGCGCTGTAGTAGGGGTGATCCATCACCGACTGATTCGCATCGATGTATTGAAACAGGCTGCTCGGGGGGCTGGTGAACAGGGTGTCGGTGTCGACGAACAGGGTTTTCTCGGCCAACTGCATACCGGCGGCAATCGCGCATGCCTTGCGCCGATGGTGGTAGCCATTGTGTCCCTGCCAGCGCGTCAGGGTCGCTTCGTCGAGCAACACGGTGTCGACCTGCCAGCCTTCGTAGTCCTGCGGCCGGTCAGTGAGAATCCTGATCGCCGGACGTTTGCCGTTTTTGGCCTGGGACAGGGCTGTGAGGATGCTGAATTTGGCTTCGCGCCGGTAGACATCCTGTTTGCCGTAAATCAGGTAGAGCAGTTGATGACGGGTCTTCTTGACGGGTGTTGCCAGGGAATCAGTACAACTCATCCGGAACAAAATCCTTTAAAACGGGCGACTGCCGGTCAGGCAGTGCTTAAAACGGTGCCGGGCATTCGAAGCGCAAGCGTTCGCCGGACTGTGGGTGGGTGAAGCTGAGCATGCTCGCGTGCAGGCACAGTCGTGGCCAGGCCGCGAGGGCTAGCTCGTGGGCGTAGAGGCCGTCACCGAGCAACGGATGGCCGATCGACAGCATGTGCACCCGCAACTGGTGCGAGCGGCCGGTGATCGGCGTGAGTTCGACGCGGCACCAGTCGCCGCAACGCTCCAGTACACGCCAGAAAGTCAGCGCGTGCTTGCCGAGTTCGTGATCTACCACATGGCGCGGTTTGGTCGGCGGGTCGTAGCGCAACGGCAAGTCGATGCTGCCGCTGTCCAGTTCCGGCTGGCCCCAGCAGAGCGCGGTGTAGGCTTTCTCTGTTTCACGATCATGAAACTGGCGTGACAGTTCGCGGTGGGTATCGGCGTCGCGGGCCAGCAGGATGATCCCCGACGTTTCCCAGTCCAGGCGATGGACGATTCGCGCTTCCGGGTAGCCGTTTTCCTGCAGGCGGGTGATCAGGCAGTCCTTGTTGTCGTCGGCCCGGCCGGGGACGGAGAGCAACAGGGTCGGTTTGTTCACCACCAGAACGGCGGCGTCCTGATGAATGATTTGGACGTTGGACAACGGCATTAAAACAGCCTCGTAACAAATGCCAACGGCGGCTCAGGGCCCCTCCACTATCGGAAGGGTCCTGAGCCGCCGTCGTTCCTGCCGGATCGACTCAGCGGTCTGGCAGGGTGATGTTGAGTTCCAGAATCGAGCAGCTGCCCTGGCTCTCCAGTGCCACGTGTACGTCGTCGTTGCCGATGTTGACGTACTTGCGGATCACTTCCACCAGTTCCTTCTGCAAGGATGGCAGGTAGTCAGGGGTGCTGCGCTGGCCGCGTTCATGCGCCACGATGATCTGTAGACGCTCTTTCGCGACCGAGGCGGTACTTGGCTTTTTGTTGGCACGAAAGAAGTCAAAAAGGTTCATTACCTACCTCCAAACAGACGCTCGAAGAATCCCTTCTTCTCGACATTCAGGAACCGGTGTTCTTTTTCCTTGCCCAGCAGGCGATCAACGGTATCGCTGTAGGCCTGGCCGGCGTCGCTTTGATCATCGAGGATCACAGGTACGCCCTGGTTGGAGGCCTTGAGTACGGCCTGGGATTCCGGAATGACGCCCAGCAGGCGTACGGCGAGGATTTCCTTGACGTCTTCGACGCCCAGCATTTCGCCTTTTTCGACGCGCTCCGGGTGGTAGCGGGTGATCAGCAGGTGTTCCTGGATCGGCTCTTCGCCTTTTTCGGCGCGACGGGACTTGCTGGCCAGCAGGCCCAGCATGCGGTCGGAGTCACGTACCGAGGACACTTCCGGGTTGGTCACGACGATCGCTTCGTCAGCGAAGTACATGGCCAGGTGCGCGCCTTTCTCGATGCCCGCCGGGGAGTCGCAGACGACGAACTCGAATTGCTCCTTGAGCTCCATCAGGACTTTTTCCACGCCTTCCTGGGTCAGCGCGTCCTTGTCGCGGGTCTGGCTGGCGGCCAGCACGTAGAGGTTTTCCAGGCGCTTGTCTTTGATCAGGGCCTGTTGCAGGTTGGCTTCGCCGTTCACCACGTTGACGAAGTCATACACCACGCGGCGCTCGCAACCCATGATCAGGTCGAGGTTACGCAAGCCCACGTCGAAGTCGACGATCACTGTTTTGTGGCCGCGCAGAGCGAGGCCGGTACCGATAGCGGCGCTGGTGGTGGTCTTACCCACACCACCCTTGCCGGATGTAACCACGAGAATCTTGGCCAAGGTGTTTCACCCCTAAGGAAGAAGGACTGTTCAGCCCCTGAAAAACATCTCTAGAAAACTACTGCAGTCGGACAGCCTTGGCTGGAATTCGGCTTTTGGCCTTTTTCCTACTTCGTTTGAGCCGTTTTCGCTACGTTTTAGAGATGCTTGGAAAATGCGGCAGTATCCGTTAAAGCCGAATGATGTTCAACACGTCGCCCGACAGGCTGACCTGTACGCCCGAGCCCCACATCGGATCGCGACGCAGGTCCTCGGAAACCTTGTAGTGGCCTGCGATGGAGATCAGTTCAGCGCTCAATTGCTGACAGAAAATCCGCGCCTTGGTGTCGCCCTTGACCCCGGCCAGCGCACGACCGCGCATCGGGCCGTATACATGGATGTTGCCATCGGCGAGAAGTTCCGCCCCCGGGCTGACCGAGGACACCACCACCAGATCGCCACCCTGGGCATATATCTGTTGGCCACCACGTACTGGCGTGGTGATGACGCGGGTCGGTTTGACGGCCGGCTCCGGCGGTTTTTCCGGCTTCTTCGGTGCGACGGGTTCAGCGCTTTCCAGCGGTCGTTCGCGGGCGCCAGACGGCGGCAGCACCGGGATGTCGATGGCGATGGCGGCGGCGATGTCTTCGATGCGGCTGGCGCGGATCGCCAGGGTGCGCAGGCCGTGCTGACGGCACACGCGCATCAGGCCCGGCAAATCGACGGCGCCTTCGCCTGGCGGCAGTTTGTCCAGCGCCAGAACCAGAGGCGCGTTGCTGAAGAAATTCGGTGCCTGGGCGACTTTGGCGGCCAATTGCCGATCGAGGCTGTCCAGGTCGTTGCGGGACAGCTCCAGCACTGTAATGGCGAGCATGCTGCCCTTCAGCTGGAACACGGGATCTTGGTCTTTCGGTTCGGTTTGGCTCATGTCGGCATACAACGGCTTGTCACTAAAAGTGCCGAGACTTATAACGAGAACGCCCGCAGGCCGCAAGCCGGGTCGAACGATGTAGAATGCGCGGCCACTGTATTTACGGAAGCTTTAATGGATCGCCCGCGTTTTCGAAAAGCATTTCTTGCCCCGCGCTTCTGGCCGCTCTGGTGCGGCCTCGGGCTGTTGTGGCTGATCGTGCAGATGCCCTATCCGGCGTTGCTGGCCATCGGTCGTTTTCTCGGTGCCCTGATGTATCGCTTCGCCGGCGACCGGCGGCGCATCGCCAAGCGCAATCTGGAACTGTGTTTCCCGGAAAAGTCCGCCGCCGAACGCAAGCGCCTGCTCAAGGAAAACTTTGCCTCCACCGGCATCGCCTTCTTTGAAATGGCGATGAGCTGGTGGTGGTCGCGTCAGCGTCTGGCCAAACTGGCTCACGTCGAAGGTCTGGAGCATTTGCAAAAGGCCCGGCGCGAAGGCAAGGGCGTGATTCTGATGGCGGTGCATTTCACCACCCTGGAAATCGGCGCGGCGCTGCTCGGCCAGCAGCACACCATCGACGGCATGTACCGCGAACACAAGAATCCGCTGTTCGACTTCGTCCAGCGTCAGGGTCGCGAGCGGCACAACCTCGATTCGCTGGCGGTGGAGCGTGACGACGTGCGTGGCATGCTCAAGCTGCTGCGTTCCGGCCGGGCGATCTGGTATGCACCGGATCAGGACTACGGCGCCAAGCAAAGTATCTTCGTGCCGCTGTTCGGCATTCAGGCTGCAACGGTCACCGCCACCAGCAAGTTCGCCCGGTTGGGCAAGGCGCTGGTAGTGCCGTTTACCCAGGAGCGTCTGGCCGACGGCAGCGGTTATCGTCTGGTGATTCATCCGCCGCTGGAAGGTTTCCCGGGCGAGACCGAAGAGGAAGATTGCATCCGCATCAATCAGTGGGTCGAAAGCGTGTTGCGTGAATGCCCCGAGCAATACCTGTGGGCGCACCGACGCTTCAAGAGCCGGCCACCGGGCGAGCCGAAGCTGTACGCCAAACGCGGTTGATTTGACCCATCCCCACAAGCACCACGGAGCGTTGCGATGAGCCCAGCTGAACCGGTCACAGGTTTGATTCTTTCCGGCGGTGGGGCTCGGGCGGCGTATCAAGTGGGAGTGCTGGCGGCGATCGCCGAATTGCTGCCATTGGGGGCGGACAATCCGTTTCCGGTGATCGTCGGCACTTCTGCTGGTGCCATCAACGCGGTCAGCCTGGCCAGCGGTGCCACGGATTTTCGCGCCGCCATCGAACGTCTGACGCTGTTCTGGCAAGGCTTTCGCAGCCATCGCGTGCTGCGCAGCGACTGGCCGGGGGTGATCCGCCAGGCCAGTCGTTTTGTCAGCCACAGTCTGTTGGGCATGGGCCGGCAAGTGCCGGTGGCGCTGCTCGACAGTTCGCCGCTGCGTCATCTTCTCAATGAAAAACTGCACATGCCCGGCATCGCCGAATCCATCGCGCGCAAGCAATTGCACGCGGTTGCAGTGACGGCATTCGGCTACGAGTCCGGGCAAGCGGTGACCTTCTACCAGGGCGGCGGCACCATCGATTCCTGGCTGCGTCACCGTCGCATCGGCGTGCCGACGCAGTTGTCGGTTGAGCACTTGCTGGCCAGTTCGGCGATCCCCCTATTGTTCGCGCCGGTGAAAATCGGCGAGGAGTATTTCGGCGATGGCGCGGTGCGGCAGTCAGCGCCGATCAGTCCGGCGCTGCACCTGGGGGCGAGCCGGGTGCTGGTGGTGGGTGTCAGCGGCAACCCGCGCGGTTTTGATCCGGCGCAACCACTGGAGCGCACCTACACCGGTCAACAGCCGACACTGGCGCAGATCGGCGGGCACATGCTCAACAGCACCTTCATTGATAGCCTGGAAAGCGATATCGAATTGCTTCAGCGTCTCAACCAGTTCAGCCGGCTGATGCCCGAAGGCACGCCGACCCGCGCGCTGGGTGTGGCGCCGGTTGAAGTGCTGGTGATTTCACCAAGTCAGCCGATCGATGAAATCGCGGCGCGGCATCGCCAGGAACTGCCGGCGGCGTTGCGGTTGTTCTTGCGTGGGCCGGGGGCGACCAAGACGAGCGGGGCAGGGGTGTTGAGTTACTTGCTGTTCGAGGCGGGTTATTGCAGCGAATTGATCGACCTTGGGCGGCGCGATGCCTTGGCCAAGCGCGATGAGCTGTGCCGGTTTCTCGGGATCGGCGAGGCGCTTGTTCCCGCTTGAGATTTGGGCGCAGCAATCGCTGGCAAGCCAGCTCCCACAGGGTTCTGCGGTGTACACAACCGCTGTGAACGGCGCGTGACCCTGGGGGAGCGAGCTTGCTCGCGATGGCGTCCGTAAGGACGCCGCCGGATCAGAAGTGGAATTTCACCAGGAAGCTGGTCACGTTCTGATTGGTGGTGAAGGCACGGGTGTCATCAATCCCGTACTTGTCTTTCCAGTAGTCGTATTCAACACCGACGTACAGCTGCTTCTCGCCGAAATTCAGCGCCTTGCCCAGGTCGTATTTGACCTGTGGGTTGAAGTGCAGGTTGGCGTGGTATTCGCCCTTGCTGTTAACGTCGTTGTCGACCACCCAGTCCATGAAACCATCGATCAGGATGTTCGAGTCGCCGACCGGAATGGTGTAAGACCAGACCGGTGTGATCTGCCAGACATTGTCGCCCGGACGCGAGCCTTCGGTGTGACGCTGATAGAAGTTCAACTGGAAGTAGTCGAAGCCGGGAATCGCCAGGTCGAAGCCTGGACCGATCAGGTAGGACTCGACGTCGCCTTCGCCGAACTCGTAGGTCATCGCCAGCAACACGTCTTTGACCGGGCCGAATTCGATCTTCTGATCGAGGATCTTGCCTAACGACAGGCGTGGACTGAATTCGCCGTAGTAAGTGTTGTTGCCGACACCACCGTCAGGCTTGCCGTTGTAGAAAATCTTGTCGACGAACAAAAAGTTGTCCCCGTACTTCCAGGCATCGGCGTGCTCGAAGGTGACGGTCTGCTGGATGGCCGGGTTGACCTTGAAGTCCTTGCCGTAAAGGTAGGTCAGGCTGTTGTTCTGCCATTGCAGCAGACCGTCGGCCATGGCCTGACCCCCTGCCAGCAGCGATCCCGCGAGCATCAGGCTGGTGCACATACGTTTCATTCGGTTGCTCCCAAAGTAGGTGTTCCACGTTTATTTTTTTGAGTCGGCGCTCTGGTGTGGCGCCTTTTTTCGTTGCAGCAAAAATCATCCATCCGGTCAGCTTTCATGCTGTTAGCAAGAGCTGAGCCAAGGCTTTTCGAAAAACAAAAAAACGCCCGTCGGCTGCTGAAAAACAGTCGATTGAGCGTGTTTTCGGGATGCCTCGGTACTGACCGCGGCCGGGATAAGTTGGCTTTTCGGTCAGGAATTAAATTCGGGCTTTTTTTTAGACCGAATTCAGGAGGCCGCGGAGAATACTGACTCAACGGCCAGGCCTCAAGTGCCCCGCAACAGAGCACCGACGACAGGTAAGGCGCACGGTTGCGGGTCATCTTAGAAGTGCACCTTCACCAGCAGGCTGGCGGTGTTCTGATTGGTGTCGAAACTGTGGGTGTTTTCGATGCCGTATTTATTTTTCCAGTAGCTGTATTCGGTGCCGACGTACACCTGCTTTTCGCCCCAGCCAAGGGCTTTGCCCAAGTCGTATTTGATCTGCGGGTTGATGTGCAGGTTGGCGTGATAGGTGCCGCGCGAGTTCTGGTCGTTGTCGACCACCCAGTCCAGATAGCCGTCGATGAGCAGGTCGGAATTGCCCACGGGAATGCTGTAGGACCAGCCGGGAGTGATCTGCCAGACGCCGTCGCCAGGGCGCGGGCCTTCGGTCTGGCGGCGATAGAAATTCAGGGTGAAATAGTTGAAACCCGGCACCTTGAGGTCGAAGCCGGGACCGATCAGATAGGCCTCGCTGTCGCCTTCGCCGTACTCGTAGGTCATGGCCAGCAGCACGTCCCTGATCGGGCCGAACTCCAGCTTCCTGTCGAGGATCTTGCCGAACGACAGGCGCGGGCTGAATTCGCCGTAGAACGCGTGGGGGCCTTTGTTGCGGTCTTCCTTACCGTTGTAGAAGATCTTGTCGACGAACAGGAAGTTGTCACCGTATTTCCATTTGTCGGCGTGCTCGAACGTCACCGTCTGCTGGATCGACGGGTTGATCGCGAAGTTCTTGCCGTACAGGTAGCTCAGGCTGTTGGTCTGCCACAGCAATAAATCGCCGGCCATGGCCTGGGATGCGGCCAGCAGGCCGCCGCTCAACAACACGTTGGTTTGAGTCCGGATCATCTGTTGCTCCCTCTTGTTTTTATTGTTTGAGGCAAAGCTGTCGCGAGGGGCTGGCGTTGGCGAGCCCCTTTTTTACTCTTCGGATCAGTGCGGGTGTGCGTGGCAGTCGTTGATCGCGGCGCGTTCGGCGCCACCGAGAATGTTGAACAACAGGTTCAGCGTCAGCGCGCTCAGGGTGGCCATGGCGATCCCGCTGTGGGTGATCGGGCTCATCCACAACGGCAGGTGGGCGAAGAATTCCGGACGGACCACGGGAATCAGGCCCATGCCGATGCTCACCGCCACCAGCAATTGATTGCGCCGGTCGCCAATGTCGGCTTCCTGCAAAATCTTGATGCCGGTCGCCGCCACCATGCCGAACATCGCGATCGCCGCCCCGCCCAGCACCGCCGGTGGAATCGACGCCACCAGGAACGCCGCTTTCGGCAGCAGGCTCAGGACGATCAGCAAGCCGCCGGCAACGATGGTCACCGAGCGGCAGCGCACGCCGGTCATCTGCACCAGTCCGATGTTCTGCGCGAAGGAGGAGTGGGTGAAAGTGTTGAAGAATCCGGCGAAGAACGATGCGCCGGCATCACACAGCAGTCCGCGACGCAGCATGCGCGGGCAGACTTCCTGGCCGGTGATCTTGCCCAGCGCAAGGAACATCCCGGTGGACTCGACGAAGATGATCACCACCACCAGGCACATCGACAGGATCGGCGCCAGTTCGAACTTCGGCATGCCGAAATGCAGCGGGGTGACGAACTGAACCCATGGCGCGTTGGCCATGCCGCTCAGGTCGACCATGCCGATGGCGCCGCAGAGCACGTAGCCCAGGCACATGCCGATCAGCACGGAAATGTTGACCCAGAAACCGCGCATGAAGCGGTGGATCAACAGAATGGTGGCCAGCACCAGTGCGGCGATGGCCAGGTAAATCGGTGAACCGAATTGAGCGGCGCCAGCGCCGCCACCGGCCCAGTTCACGGCCACGGGAAACAGCGACAAACCGATCGAGGTGATGACCGTGCCGGTCACCAGGGGAGGGAAGAAGCGTACGACCTTGGACATGAACGGCGCGATGATCATGCCGAAAAAACCGGCGGCTATGGTTGCGCCGAAGATTCCCTGCAGACCGATGCCGGGCATGCCGGCCATGGCGACCATGCTGCCGACGGCGGCAAAACTGGCGCCCATCATCACCGGCATGCGAATGCCCATCGGGCCGATCCCCAAGGATTGCACGATGGTGGCGATGCCGGCGACCAGCAGGTCGGCGTTGATCAGGAAGGCAATCTCTTCACGACTCAGGCCAGCGGCCTGTCCAATGATCAGCGGTACCGCGATGGCGCCGCCGTACATCAGCAGTACATGTTGCAAACCGACCAGGATCAGTTGCAAAAGGGGCAAACGCTGAATGGCGGGTGCGTCGGGGATGCGCGCTTTGGACAGCTCGGACATGCAACACCTCGGATCTTTTTTATTCTTGTGATGAACAGCGGCCGGGTTGCTTGCCGCTGTCCTCTTTGCATCAGGTAAACCGCGTTGCGGCGATTCGCGAGCAGGCTCGCTCCCACAGGTACTGCATGACCTGTGTGGGAGCGAGCTTGCTCGCGAAGCTTTTTTGCTACTTAGTTGGTCTGGGCTCCCTGGGCGATCCATGCACCGATCAGGTCACGTTCCTGCTGGGTCATCTGCGTGATGTTGCCCAGTGGCATGATCTGCGTGGTGATGGCTTGCGCCTGGATCCGTGCCGCGTTCTGGCGGATTTGCTCGGGGGTGTCGAACATCACACCGGCCGGTGCAGCGCTGAACAGCGGGCTGGTTGGTTTGGCCGAGTGGCAGACCGCGCAGCGTTCCTGGATCACGTTGTGCACCTTGTCGAACGCAGGGCCGGCGTTGGAGGCCTGAGCGGGAGCTGCGGCCGGTGCAGCAGGGGCTGCTGGTTGCGCCGCTTCAGCCGGTTTCGCGCCACCACCCAAAGCCGTTTCCGGCAGCGGCTGGTACTCGATTTTCGCAGGCGCCTTGGCCACGTCCGGAGCGGTCGACATCGGCGCAGGGCCGGTGACGTACGCCAGACTGATCATGCCCACTGCTGCCACTGGCAGGGTCCAGGCAAATTTGTGGCTGTCGTGACGGGTGTTGAAGTAGTGACGCACCAACACCGCCAACACTGCGATCCCGGCCAGGATCAGCCAGTTGTACTGGCTGCCGTAAGTGCTCGGGAAGTGGTTGCTGATCATGATGAACAGCACCGGCAGGGTGAAGTAGTTGTTATGACGCGAACGCAGCAGGCCTTTGGCCGGCAGGGCCGGATCCGGCGTGCGGTTCTCGGCAATCGCGGCAACCAGTGCGCGCTGCGCTGGCATGATGATGCGGAACACGTTGCCGACCATGATGGTGCCGATGATCGCGCCGACGTGCAGGTACGCACCACGACCGCTGAACACCTTGCTGAAGCCATACGCCGCGCCGATGATCAGCACGAACAGGATGAAGCCGAGCAGGGCGGGTTTCTTGCCGAGGGGTGAATCGCAAAGGAAGTCGTAGATGAACCAGCCGGCGATCAGCGAACCGATGCCGATGGCCACGCCTTCAGGGCCGGTCAGGCCGCTGCCGGGTGCCACGAGATAGAGCACGGGGTTGGAGTAGAACACCACGCACAGCAGCGCGATCCCCGACATCCAGGTGAAATAGGCTTCCCATTTGAACCAGTGCAGGTTCTCCGGCATCGACGGAGGGGCCAGTTTGTATTTTTCCAGGTGATAGATACCGCCGCCGTGGATCGCCCACAGATCACCGGCAAGACCGGTTTTCGGGTTGACGCGGTTGAGGTTGTTCTCCAGCCAGACGAAGTAGAACGACGCGCCGATCCAGGCCACGCCAGTGATCATGTGAACCCAGCGCACGCTCAGGTTCAGCCATTCCAACAGATGTGCTTCCACAGTCTTTACCTCTCGCCTGTCACTCTTGTTGTCGAGTGATCAGACCTTCTCTTATTGGTGGGGGGCGAGGATCAAACGCTCATCCTCTTTGAAAAAATGCTCATCGCAGTTATTGCCTGTGCCACTGCGATCAACCACCAGGAAGTCATCCCGCTTTTCGATCGTCAGCACCGGGTGGTGCCAGACGCCGCGATGGTAATTGATGCCCTGCCTGCCGTTGGTGACGAAGGCGCGGACCAAGCCTGATACAGGTACATCGCCAAGTGGCGCGACCACGATCAGAAAGGGGTTGCCGAGCAGCGGAATGAAAGCCTGGCTGCCCAGCGGATGGCGTTCCAGCATGCTGACGGTCAGCGGCATGTCCTGCGCGTCGGCGCGGAAGATGCTGATGATCGCGTTGTCCTCTGGCGTCGCGGTTTCGACCGTCGCCAGTTTGTGGAAGCGCATGGTCGAACCGTTATTGATCATGAAGTGATCGCTGCCGTCGGTTTCGATCACGTCACCGAAAGGGGCGAAGGCTTCTTTGGTCAGCGGTTCAATCGTCAGTGTGCGCATGCTGTTCTTCTTATCCGAATTCTGTGTTGTTTGATCTGACGCTTTCGCGAGCAAGCTCGCTCCCACAGGAGTTGCGATCAATGTGGGAGCGAGCTTGCTCGCGAATGGTCGCGCCGCTTACTTCGCTACCTTGCCGAGAACGCGCAGGCGGCTCACGCCACCATCCGGGAACACGTTCAGACGGATGTGGGTGATCGGGCCCAGTGCCTTGATCTGCTCGACGAAGGTGTGTTCGGCGTGCATTTCCAGCTTCTGGCTTGGCAGCAGTTCGCGCCAGAACAACGACTGGGTTTCGATCTGGCTGTCGGTGCCGCCCTTGACGAACGCGCCCTGGATCGAGCAGCTGTCCGGGTAGTTGCCCTTGAAGTGCAGGGTGTCGACGATGATCTTTTCGATCTCGCCCGGGTGGCCCAGCGCGACGATCACCCAGTCATTGCCTGGCGTGCGACGACGGGCGGTTTCCCAGCCATCGCCCATGTTGATGCCACGGCCCGGGTTGAGGATGTTGCTCATGCGGCCGAAGTGTTCGTCGGAGCAGGCGAGGGCGCGGCCACCGTTGAGGGCTGCTGCCAGGTCGACTTGCTCGTTGTCGCCAACTGCCGACCAGTCGCGGAACGGAATGCCGTACACGCGCAGACGGGCCACGCCGCCATCCGGGTAGATGTTGAAGCGCAGGTGGCTGAACGCCTTGTCGTTGCTGATTTCGTGGTAGTGGTGGCTGTTGCCTTGCAGTTCGACGGCCGACAGCACTTCTGTCCACTGGGTGTTTTCGTCCGGCTCGCCCGACGCCAGGAAGCACGCTTCCAGCGAGGCCGATGGCGGGAAGTTGCCGGTAAAGAATGAAGTGTCGATGTCCACGCCTTTGATCGAACCCGGCACGCCCAGGCGGATCACCGCGCTGTCATAGCCTTCGAAGCGCTTGCGGCGGGACTCCCAGCCGTCCATCCACTTGCCGTTGTCATCGAACACGCCCTCCTTCCACACGGCCGGGGTCGGCTGAAACAGACGATTGGCGTCTGCGAACCAGTCATCGGTGACCGAGATGATTTTGGTGCCCAGACGGGCATCGGCCAGGTTGACGAACTTCTCGAAAGGTACGGCGTAAGCTTTCATTCTTCTTGTCTGCCTTTAAATAAGTGGCTGGGGATGCTTGCAAGGCCCTGGGAAACACAAGCGTTCTAGAGGTTTCTCGGGCCAGGCTTGCTAGAGAGTCAGTAATCGGAACAGGGCGATCTTGTTGATCTCCGCCAGCGCGCATTTGAACTCGGTGTCGACCGGGTTATGAATGCGCGTTTCGAACGCCGCGAGGATCTGATGCCGGTTGCTGCCTTTTACCGCCATGATGAAGGGAAACTTGAACTTGGCTTTATAAGCGTCGTTCAGCTCGGTGAAGCGCTGGAACTCTTCGGCCGTGCATTGGTGAATACCGGCGCCAGCCTGTTCATTGGTGCTGGCTTCGGTCAACTCGCCCTGGACGGCAGCTTTGCCGGCCAGGTCCGGGTGAGCGTTGATCAGTGCCAGTTGACTGGCGTGATCGGCGCTCAACAGGATGTCGCTCATGCGCTGGTGCAGGGTTTCGATCTGGTCGATCGACGCGTCCTGGCCCAGGTCGAAGGCCTTCTCGGCCACCCATGGCGAATGTTCGTAGATGTCGGCGAAGGCTTTGACGAAGGCGTCGCGGCTCAGGGTCGACGGTTGCAGGGTTTGAAAGGTGCTCATTTGGCAGCCCCTTGGTACGGGTGGGTTTCGTGCCAGTGACGCGCGATGTCGACGCGGCGGCTGAACCACACCTGCTCATGACTTTTAGCGTATTCGATAAAGCGCTTGAGCGAAGCCAGACGCGCCGGACGGCCCACCAGACGGCAGTGCAGACCGATCGACAGCATCTTCGGCGCTTCGGCGCCTTCGGCATAAAGCACGTCGAACGCATCCTTGAGGTATTCGAAGAAATCGTCGCCCTTGTTGAAACCCTGGACCTGGGTAAAGCGCATGTCGTTGGTGTCCAGGGTGTACGGGATCACCAGGTGCGGCTTGCCGGTCGGGTTGTTCGGTTCCCAGTAGGGCAGGTCGTCGTCGTAGGTGTCGCAGTCGTAGAGGAAACCGCCTTCTTCCATCACCAGGCGACGAGTGTTCGGGCCGGTGCGGCCGGTGTACCAGCCCAGCGGGCGCTCGCCGGTGAGTTCGGTGAGGATGCGGATCGCTTCGAGCATGTGCTCGCGTTCCTGCGCCTCGTCCATGTACTGGTAGTCGATCCAGCGATAACCGTGGCTGCAGATCTCGTGACCGGCATCGACCATCGCGCGGATCACGTCCGGGTGGCGCTGGGCAGCCATGGCCACGGCAAAGATGGTCAACGGAATGTCGAATTCCTTGAACAGTTTCAGAATCCGCCAGACGCCGGCACGGCTGCCATACTCGTAAAGCGACTCCATGCTCATGTTGCGCACGCCTTGTAGAGGCTGGGCCGCGACCATTTCCGAGAGGAAGGCTTCCGATTCTTTGTCGCCGTGCAGAATGTTGCGCTCGCCGCCTTCTTCGTAATTGAGTACGAACGACAGGGCGATCCGGGCGTTGCCCGGCCAGTGTGGGTGAGGAGGGTTACTGCCGTAACCGATCAGGTCGCGTGGGTAGTCAGCGCTCACTGCAGTCTTCCTTCTTATTCGTTGACAGATTGTGTGGCGCCCTGAAATTTGGATGGCAGGCTGGCGTCACAGCGATGGGCTGATTGTATACAACTTTATTCTCAATTTGTAAGCCTGATTTTTCGCATTTTTCGCCGGCTGTCATCTTTTGCTGTTAATGGCGTGAACCTGCAAGAAACCTGCCTGACCAGTCAGCTAATGGATTGGGGGTTCAATGAATGCAAGGTTGCACGGCAAATCACCGGAAAATCGAAGGATGGCGGGGGTGGCAGGAAAAATGTCGTTTTTATTGTGTACAATTTTTTTGAAAAGTGTCTTAATCAATCGCTCGCCGCAGCTTTTCGTGCTCCGAAACGGTGCGGTCTCCTTTTCAACTGACTTCGGGAGGCGCGAAGTCTGACTGCTCCACGCAGGCAGGCGCGCAGAATCAATGGGACGTTTGACAACACACGTTTTGGACGCTGCACACGGTTGCCCGGGCAGCTCGATCAAGGTCGAGCTGTACCGCGTTGAAGGTTCGCACCTGGAATTGGTCGCCAGTGCGCTTACCAACAGCGATGGCCGGGTTGATGCGCCGCTGCTGCAAGGCGATGACTACCGTACCGGTGTCTATCAGGTTCAGTTCCACGCCGGCGATTATTACCGCGCCCGTGGCGTCCAGTTACCGGAGCCGGCATTCCTGGACGTGGTCGTACTGCGGTTCGGCATCTCTGCCGAACAGGATCACTACCACGTACCGTTGCTGATCTCGCCTTACAGCTATTCCACCTATCGGGGCAGCTGACCCCCAAGCGGCTGCCCCTGCCGGGAAGCGACTGCGCATATAGCTTCTTTGGTCTTTCGCCCGCTCACACTGCGGGCTTTTTTTCGTGCCCCGAAAGACGTCCCGGATTAACGGTCGGGAAGCGCTCCAAACTTCGAATCATCATCCCTGACGATGAAAACGGAATCGGTCTGCGAAGCCAGGATCTGCGATCCTCCCTTGAGCCAGACCAGCCTTTTTTCGGCATGCGCCTGAAGCATTTCCTGATGGGCCGAATAGCCAACCTGAGTGGTCAGGCGCATATCGGCTGCCTCGGGAGCGAACCTCAAGTGTTGGTAAATTTTCTTTCCTCTGATGCGGTACAGGCTGATGAAAAAAACAAAAGGATGATTCTTGCGACGAAACACCAGCGCCGGATAAGCATCTGCCTGGGTCGGGGTAAAAACGTCATAACCCTGCCGGTTCAGGACACCGGCCATGACGCGCTTGAGTTCTGTGCCTGACTGCGTTGTTTTGAAATAGTCCCATTCCTTCTTCGTCAGATCGAAGTCCAGTCGCTGGAGAGGACCTTCCGGGGACGCGGAGGGTAGTTCCAGAATCCGGTTGAATCCCCCCTCGCTGGTGGTTGGCAGTATCGGGAGCATCAGTAACGGATCGGCCAGCTCCGGGCGGGGAGTGCTGTTGCCACTTTTCCAGTCATTGAATGTCTGCCTGAGCCGGGTCAGGCCGACGCTGGTTGCCATGTCCCCTTCATTGGCCAGACCGAATTGATGCCTGGCCACCTTGTTCACTGAGGTTTCGGACAGTTGAGGAAAAAAAGTGGCGATGTATTGCTTCAGTGGATGTTGGAAGGGGAGATTCGGATCTATCTCCCACTGATTGGCGGGCGGAACGCGGATCGCGCCTCTGGGTTGCTGCATCAGGTCTGTGCCAAGGATGCGTTCCATGTAATCGAAATCGTATACCCAGTGGTTCGGATTCTTGATGTAGGCGATCGGGTGATCCGGGTCGCTGCCTCGAGGCATCAGTGGAAACCGGATGCCATCGACTTCAATGCTGCCGAAGGGAGCGTGCTCGAGTGAAACACCCCAGTTTTTCCAGGGATCGGACCACTCATCATCCGTCGTAGTGGCAGAGCGTTTGGGCGCGACAATCTCTTCAGGATCTTCATCCGGGTTGCGCAGGCGTTTGAGCGTTAATGTGGAATCGCTGCTGCCAGCGCTGTTGTCAGTGGGTTTGACGCGCCACAAGAGCGAGCCCTCAACCTGTTCGACGCGTGGCCCGGTGGGTCTGTGGTCGCTGTTCAATCGGGCCCGAAAATGGTTTTCCGAATCGATGCCCAGCAATATCGTCCCCCCTTCCTGGAGATCGACGAAGTGCCTTTGCGTCCCGAGTTCTCGAATGCCGGAAAGTGCATTTGGCGCCGGTAGTCGGGACAAGTGATTGGGCGGAAGGAAAAAGTGCTCGATCGGTGCATGGGTGATGACAGGGGTGATATGGGTGTCGCCCGGAAGATCGACGATCTCTAAAGCCAATGGTTGGGAGGAGGATGATTGAACTGGCGGGTCGACAGAGACTCTGCCTGCATCGTCGAGGGCGACGTTCAGCGGCAGCCTGTGCAGCGGCGGTAGCCCGACATCGGGACGGGTGAAAGGCGTTTCGGGGGAGGTGCTCGAGGCACCGGGTTTTATCGGGCGTTTGGGGCTCATGGGTAGTTCGCTCGCAAGGTTGATTCACGTTGATCTGGCCAGAAGGGCCGGATGTTCGGTGAATCAACGTCGCGAAGTGCGGTACATATATCTATGTGTGAGGCGAAATGTGGTCGGGTGTTGCCCGCCCTCTGTGGCCTCAGTGACTGCTCAACAATGAAGCTGCCCCTGCGCCGCCGAACAAACCGGCACTGATGCGGTTGAACCAGCTCTGGCCCTTGCCGCTGCGCAGATAGCGTGCTGCACCGTGAGCGCCGAGGCCGTAGGTCAACTTGCACAGCAGATCAAGCACTGTCCAGGTCGCAATCATCACCAGCAGTTGTGGCAGAAACGGCTGCTCGGCATTGAGGAACTGCGGCAGGAAAGCGGCGAAGAACAGGATGTCTTTCGGGTTGCTGGCGCCCAGCATGAATGCACGTCCAAAGAGCGCGCGAAAGCGTGGAACAGGCGCCGCCTGCGGTACTTCTGCGCCAACCGATGGCTGACGCGATTGCTGCCAGCTCTGCCAGGCGAGGTAGAACAGGTACAGCGCACCGACGATCTTCAATGTGCTGAAGAGTTTTTCCGAGGCCAGCAGCAGGGCGCCCAACCCCAGTGCCGAAGCGCTGAGCAGGCAGATCGACGCACTCACGCCTCCCAGAAAGGCCGGATAGGAACGGCGCAAACCGTAATTCAGACTGTTGCTGATCATCAGCAACGACAGCGGCCCCGGAATCAGGATCACCACCAGCGCAGCGCCGCTGAACAGCAGCCAGGTTTCCAGACTCATCACTTGCTCCTTTTTATCGTTATCAAGAATGTGCAAAAGCCCCACCCGTTGGGGTGAGGCTGTTTTGAAGCGTGAACCGCGTAGCGCTTACAGGAAGATGAACTTGGCGATGAAGATCGCGCAGAGCACCCACAGGCTGACGGAGATCTCTTTGTATTTACCGGTGCCGGCCTTCAGCGCGACATAGGTAATGAAGCCCAGCGCGATACCGTCGGCAACCGAGAAGGTCAGCGGCATCATGATCGCGGTGACGATCGCCGGAATGCTGTCGGTCGCTTCGTCCCATTCGATGTGCGCCATGCCGCCCATCATCAGCATCGCTACGTAAATCAACGCGCCGGCGGTGGCATAGGCGGGAATCATGCCGGCCAGCGGTGCAAAGAACATCGCGGCTATAAATAGCACACCCACGGTGACTGCGGTAAGACCAGTCCGACCACCAGCCGCTACACCGGCAGCACTTTCCACGTAGCTGGTGACCGGCGGAACGCCGACGACTGCACCGAATACGCTGGAGGCGGAGTCGGCTTTCATCGCGCGGGAAAGGTTTTCGATGCGGCCGTCAGCGTTCACCAGGTTGGCGCGCTGGGCGACGCCCATCAGGGTGCCGGCGGTGTCGAACATGTGTACGAAGAGGAAGGCCAGTACCACGCTGATCATGCTGACGTTGAATACGCCGGCGACGTTCATGGCCATGAAGGTCGGCGCCAGGCTTGGCGGGGCGGACATGATGCCCTCGTAGTGCACCAGACCAATCCCCCAGCCGGCGAGGGTGACGGTGATGATGCTGATGAGGATCGCGCCAAACACTTTGTGGTAACTGAGGATCGCGATCATCAGGAAGCAGATGGCGGCAAGCAGCGGGCCGGGTTCACGCAGTGAGCCGAGTTTGATCAGGGTGGCCGGGCTATCGACCACAATGCCGGCGGTTTTCAGGCCGATCAGCCCGAGGAACAGACCCACGCCGGCGCCCATTGCATAGCGCAGGCTGACCGGAATGCTGTTGAGCAGCCATTCGCGAATCCGCGAAAAGGTCAGGATCATGAACAGCACGCCCGAGACGAACACCGCACCGAGGGCGGTTTCCCAGTTGTAGCCCATGGTGCCGACCACGGTATAGGTGAAAAACGCGTTGAGGCCCATGCCCGGCGCCAGGCCTACCGGCCAGTTGGCGTAGAGGCCCATCAGCAGGCAGCCCAGCGCAGCGGCGATACAGGTGGCGACAAAGGCTGCACCGTGATCGATCCCGGCATCGGCCATGATGTTCGGGTTGACGAAAATGATGTAGGCCATGGTGATGAAGGTTGTCAGACCGGCAATCAGCTCGGTCTTCACCGTGGTGCCATGCAAGCTGAGTTTGAAGATGCGCTCAAGCAGGCCAGTGCGTAACGGCGGCGAGAGTTCCAGCGTCGATGCTTCGGATTTGCGGCTTTCCACAGCGAGTACTCCTCAAGAGTTTTATTGTTATTTCCAGGACCGGACCCATGAGGGGTGGCAGCGGCCCTTTGAGGCATACGCGAATTTGTTGACCATGCGGTCAGGAACTCGCACGCTGTGGATTATGCTTTTGTGTACAAATAAAGCAAATATTGTTTTTGATTTTGTGGACGAAAAGATCGGCGATCGAGCTATATCACTCGTTCGGGCGATTGGTTCCCAGCGCCAGATTCACCGCCAGCCAACCGTTGACCGCCGTTTCGCCGGCTTCGGCAAAGACCCGCTCGAGCAATTTCACCTGCTCGCGGCGCAGCGCCTGTTCGAATTTCGCGCCTTCAACCGTCAGCTCCAGCAGGCGCTTGCGCTTGTCAGTCTCGGACGCCACGCTGTCCACCAGATGCATTTCCTGTAACTGACGCAACGGCATGTTCAGCGCCTGCTTGCTGACGCCGAGCAGCGCGAGCAATTCCTTGACGCTCAGGTTCGGGTAGCGGGCGATGAAAAACACAATGCGTTGGTGCACTCGGGACAAGCCGCGACGCTCAAGCATTTCATCGGCCTTGGCGGTGAATGCCTGGTAACCAAAGAAAAAGGCTTCCATGGCCTGTTGTTGGCTGGCGCAGTTTTTAAGGTCAAGCATATTGACGCTTCCAGTGAGGGTGTCGTAATTTCAGTCAACAAGTTTGACTCATTTTTCCCATGCCTCGCTAGCGGTGACTTCCATGGCTTTTTCCGAACGTGTCTCGCGCCTCAAAAGTTCTCTGATCCGTGAAATCCTTGCCGCGGCCCAGCGCCCGGAAGTCATGTCTTTTGCCGGCGGTTTGCCTGCAGAAGCCATGTTGCCGAAGGTCGAGTGGGCCGACATGCCGCTGTCTCTCGGCCAGTACGGCATGAGCGAAGGAGAGCCTGCACTGCGCGAAGCGCTGGCGGCAGAGGCGAGGGCGCTGGGTTTGCCGTGTGAGGCGAGTCAGGTGCTGGTGGTCAGCGGTTCTCAGCAGACCCTCGACCTGGCGGCCAAGCTGTACATCGACAAAGGCACCGAAATCCTGCTCGAAGCGCCGACGTATCTGGCGGCCTTGCAGATTTTCCAACTGTTCGGCGCCGATTGCCTGACCGTGCCGCTGGAGGCTGACGGTCCGAACCTTGCGCAATTGCGTCAGCGTCTGGAGCAGCATCGTCCGGCGTTCATCTATTTGATTCCGACCTTCCAGAACCCGTCTGCCGTGCGCTACAGCGAAGCCAGGCGCGAAGCCGTTGCGGCATTGCTCGACGAATTCGGCGTGACCCTGATCGAAGACGAACCCTACCGCGAACTGACCTTCGACGGCGGCAGCGCCCAGCCGATTGCCGGACGCCTGAAAAAATCCAGCTGGATCTACACCGGCACCGTGTCGAAAACCCTGTTGCCAGGCTTGCGTGTCGGCTACCTGATTGCCAGCCCGGAGCTGTTCCCGCACCTGCTCAAACTGAAACAATCGGCAGATCTGCACACCAATCGTATCGGTCAGTGGCAAGCATTGCAGTGGATCGGCAGTGAGAAATATCAGCAGCACTTGAGTGAATTGCGCAGCTTCTACCGTCAGCGCCGCGATGCATTTCAAGCAGCGCTGGAAATCCATTTCGCCGACCTGGCGGACTGGAACACGCCGCAAGGCGGGCTGTTTTTCTGGCTGACACTGAAGCAACCGCTGGACACCCGAACGTTGCTGAATACCGCGCTGGCCAATGATGTAGCGTTCATGCCAGGCGAACCGTTCTTCCCCGAGCCCGATCGCAATTCCGGCCACCTGCGCCTGAACTTCAGCCACATTGATCCGGCTCGTCTGGACGAAGGGCTCAAGCGGCTGGCAGCGGTGGTGCGCCAGGCGCAGGCGGCGCAGGCGGCATGAAAAAGCCGGCCCTCAGGCCGGTTTTTTTTGAGTCAGACTGCGGCGAACCGCTGGTTCAGATATTCGATGATGGTGTTGGACTCGTACATCCAGGTGGTCTGGCCGTTCTCTTCGATGCGCAGGCACGGCACTTTGATCTTGCCGCCCTGTTCCAGCAGGGTCTGACGATCCTGCTCGTTGTTTTTCGCGTCCTTCAGGGCCACCGGAACGTTCAGGCGGCGCAGGCTGCGGCGGGTCTTCACGCAGAACGGGCAGGCGTGGAACTGATACAGGGTCAGGTCCTTGGCGGCGGCGTCAACCTGAGCCTGGGCAGCGGCGGGGCGCTGTTTCTTGCCTGGGCGAGTCAGGAAATCAACGAAGATGATCAGTTGGCCGAGGCCGACACGAAGCGCTTTGACGAACACGTTACAAGCCTCACAGGGACATTGAAGAAGGCGCGCAGCTTACCCGATTTTTCACGGACGAAAAAAAACCGGCGATCAACGCCGGTTCTTTTCTGCAATCAATTACTTGATCAGGCTGAGAAACTCGCTGCGGGTCGCCGCGTTTTCGCGGAACTCACCGAGCATCACCGAGGTGATCATCGACGAATTCTGTTTCTCCACACCGCGCATCATCATGCACATGTGCTTGGCCTCGATCACCACCGCCACGCCCAGCGCGCCGGTGACCTGCTGGACCGCGTCGGCGATCTGGCGGCTGAGGTTTTCCTGGATCTGCAGGCGGCGGGCGTACATGTCGACGATCCGCGCGACCTTCGACAGGCCCAGCACTTTGCCGCTCGGGATGTACGCGACGTGGGCCTTGCCGATGAACGGCAGCAGGTGGTGTTCGCACAACGAGTAGAGCTCGATGTCCTTGACCAGCACCATTTCGCTGTTGTCGGAGCTGAACAGGGCACCGTTGGTGACCTCTTCGAGCGTCTGTTCATAACCGCGGCAGAGGTACTGCATGGCTTTGGCGGCACGTTTTGGCGTGTCGCGCAGGCCCTCGCGGGAGACGTCCTCGCCCAATTGGCCGAGAATCGCGGTGTAATTCTGTTCCAGGGACATGAAACTACCTGTGGGGATTTTCGCAAAGGGCAAGGGTACGGTGGCGGACACGACCCTGCAAGTTCGGTGTAACGGGATTATTCGTCGCGGCCTTCCATCATGGTGCGTTTGAGCATCACATACACGGCGCCGGCACCGCCATGTTTCGCCTGGCACGAGCAGAAACCGAGCACTTGCGCGTGCTGGCGCAGCCAGGTGTTGACGTGGCTTTTGATCATCGGCCGCTTGCCGTCCAGACGCACAGCCTTGCCGTGGGTGACGCGCACGCAGCGGATTTCGAATTTGGTCGCTTCGGCCAGAAAGGCCCAAAGGGTTTCGCGGGCCTTTTCCACGCTCATGCCGTGCAGGTCGAGGCTGCCTTCGAACGGGATCTGCCCGATCTTGAGCTTGCGCATCTGGCTTTCCTGCACCCCGTCGCGAGCCCACATCAGCTCGTCTTCCGGGCCGACGTCAATCACGAACTGATCGGACAAACCGTCAACGGTCGTGGTGTCGGTGCGCACGGTGGCAGACTGGCGCAGCTTGGCGATCCGGTCACGGTCAGCCTTGGGTTTGCCGGTGTCGGCGCGGTCGTGCTTGATCGGCTTGACGCCTTGGATCGCACTTTTGAACAGGGAAAAATCGTCGTCTTGCATGTCAGCCTCCGCGAAGGGCGGCCAGTTTACCCAAACAGACACGAAACGGCCCGGCAAAAAGCCAGGCCGTCGATTCAATCATGTTTTTTCATCAGGTGCGGGGACATGTTCAGCTCCCGCGATTGACGTGCGCGACGCCGGCACCGACGCCACAGGGCCACACCGAAATACAGGAACAGCAGGCCGACCGCGAGAATGATTGCCGAGCCGAGCGGTGTTGCATTCAGATCGCCGAGCGCCGGCGGGCGCCCCAGCAGGCTGGCGGCCCCGGCCATCGCCAGCAGCACGCCGAACGTGGCCAGAATGGCCGCGATCGCCGCGCCGAATCGAAATCGCCAGTTGCTTTGGCCTTTGGGCCGCAAGCGGCGTGCGTCAAATCCATCGGATAACTTCATTCCGACCTTCCTCAATGGGTATCGGCCCTTCGACCGGGAGTTGACCGGGTTGTTCCTGAGGCTAGGGTAATTGAAGCAAATGCGAGGTCTTTGCAGATGAGCGGCGGGCTGAGCCGCTCATTTTCGGTCGATCAGATCAGATCCTGGGTCAGCGCGAGGGTGGCGAAGTTGTCGGCCATGATTGCCATTTCCGCTTCCTGCACCTGTTCGGCGCTGAGCACGCGGCCCTTGAACGGCAGATCGCGGGTGGCGCAGGCGTCTTCGACGAGGGTGCAACGGAAACCCAGGTTTTTCGCCGCGCGCACGGTGGTGCTGACGCTGGAGTGGCTCATGAAGCCGCAGACGATCAGGTCCAGCGAGCCGATGGTTTGCAGACGATCGTAGAGTTCGGTGCCGTGAAAGGCGCTCGGCAGCAACTTGCCGATGATGGTTTCATCGCCCTGGGGTTCCAGGCCGGGGATGAACTCGCCGCGCTCGCCCTGCGGGTCGAACAGACCGCCGACAGTGCCGAGGTGACGCACGTGCACGATCGGCCGGCCGGCTGCACGGGCGGCGGCAACCAGTTGTTTGATGTTCGCAACCGCCGCGTCCATGCCGCTCAGGGCCAGCGGGCCGCTGAGGTACTCTTTCTGGGCATCGATGATGACCACGGTGGCATGGCTCAACGTGGCCGCTGCGTAACCGCGACCGCTGAGTTGAAACATCGTTTTTGGAACGGACATTCTGGGGCTCCTTCGGGTGGGGCTTTTGCGACATTGTCCTCTGGCTGAGCGGTTCTGTGAATCGCTACCATCGTAGGCACCGTCGTTGCTGGCCTGCAGCCTTGTCAAGTTACACGATCTGTTCAATAGCCGAGTGGAAAATCGGAAGCGTCCTACCGTCGCCCCGGAATCCTTCCTGCGTCGTCGTGGAGCGTTTTGGCTGCTAGAATCGCCAGTCGTTTTTTCTGGAGTTCTGCCCCGTGATCACTTCCCGACTTCGTACCCTGCGCGACCACATCCGTTGGGCCGTCAGCCGCTTCCATGGGGAGGATCTGTTTTTCGGCCATGGCACCGACAATGCCTGGGACGAAGCCCGACAGCTAGTGCTCGGTGCCTTGCACTTGCCATGGGAAATCGCCGACAGCTATCTCGATTGCGCGCTGGAAGACGATGAGCTGGTCAACCTTCAGCGCCTGCTCAAGCGCCGCATCGAAGAACGCATTCCGACCGCTTACCTGCTGGGCGAAGCCTGGTTCTGCGGCATGTCGTTCATCGTCGATGAACGCGTGCTGATCCCGCGTTCGCCGATTGGCGAGCTGATCGAAAACCGTTTTGCCCCATGGATCGGTGACGAACCCGCGCGCATTCTCGATCTGTGCACCGGCTCCGGTTGCATCGGTATCGCGTGCGCATACGAGTTCCAGAACGCCGAAGTGGTGCTGGCGGATCTGTCATTCGAAGCGCTGGAAGTGGCGAACCAGAACATCGAGCGTCATGGCGTCGATGAGCGTGTGTTCACCGTGCAGGGCGATGGTTTCGATGGGCTTCCGGGTCAACGTTTCGACCTGATCGTGTCGAACCCGCCCTACGTCGATGCGGAAGATTTCGCCGACATGCCGGACGAATACCAGCACGAGCCGGAACTGGGCCTGGCCTGCGGCGACGATGGTTTGAACCTGGTGCGTCGGATGCTCGCCGAAGCGGCGGATCATCTGACCGAGAAGGGTTTGCTGATTGTCGAGGTGGGCAACAGCCAGGTACACGTCGAAGCGCTGTACCCGGAAGTCGATTTCGCCTGGCTGGAGTTCGAGCGCGGCGGGCATGGCGTGTTCATGCTGACTGCCGAACAGTGCCGCGAACATCAGGCGCTGTTCGCTTCCCGCGTCTGACCTGAAACGATCGTTCCCACCCCGGTGGGAACGATCATTGGCTTAGCGGTGCGTTGCAATCCAGATCAGCAGCCCGGCCTGAAACACCGCAAACGCCACCAGGCAGGTAATGGTGAAGCGCAATCCGGCGTCTTCGCGCTTGAACTTGCTGACCTTGTCTTCCTGCTTCTTCAGCTTCACTTCCTGCTCGGCCAGATTCTGCTCGGCCTGCTGCAACATCTGTGCAGCTTCAAGAATTTCGACGATCTGCAGCTTTTCGCTGTTCCAGTCGCCCAGCAGGTCACCGACCTGGACTTCCTTGACGCTACCCTTCAAATGCTGGGCGTCGGCGTAAACCACGTCGAAGCCATGCACCCGCAGAAAGTGGTCGCGGCGCAGGCGGGTGTCTTCGTTCAGCGCGTCCTTGTTGTTCAAGTCCATGCCGTCGACGGTGTAGGTGGGCCAGCGCTTTTTCGCCCAATTGATGCCCTGGGCGGCCATGAAACGGCCGATGCCACGGTTCATCGGTTCGATCTGCAAACCGCTGTCCGGGCCGAAATGCACGCGTTTGGTCGCGTGGTCGACCCACACGTCCAGATGATTCTGTTCCTTGCGAACGCGCTGAGCGGGCAACTTGATCGCCATGCGCATCAGGCTGTGTTCTTTGCTGTTGCGTTCCGCGTAACCGAACTCAACGAAGCGCAGCGGCCGTCCGCCGGTGTTGCGGTCGGTCTGTAACGGCGCCAGGCGGAGCATCTTGTGGTGCTCGACGTGGACGTCCGCCCATGGCAGCTCGACCGCTGGCGGTGCGTCTTTTTCAGCGGTGGTGTCGGGTGAAGTCTGGGTATCAGTCATAACGGCGAGATCCTGTCCAAGCTGCTTGCCGCCAGCCAGTACGCTGGCGACAAAGGCTTATCGGCCGTTTTTCAAAGTCCTAGAGGGTCTGGGGGCGTTCTCAGCTAGTTTTTACGCGTGAAAACTAGCTGAGAACGCCCCCTAGCGCTTAACGGGTGCGAAGTCCGTCAATAAATTCAAGGACGCGGGTCCCCAGCTCCGCCGCCAGGGGCAAATTCGGGTCCTTGTAGGAAGCCAGTTGCCGCTTCACGTCGTTGGGCACGATGCGCAACACGTGGTTCATGCCTTCGATCAGCGCCAGTTGCGCGTCCGGTTTGGCGGCCTTGAGCAATTTCGCATCATCGACCTGAACTTGAATGTCGTTGCTGCCTTGCACGATCAGCGCCGGCATTTTCAGCCGGGCGAAGGCCGCTGCCGGATCCTGACGGAACAGCGAAATGAGGTACGGCTGCACGCTCGGACGGAAAATCACCTGCAACGGCGCCGGCACATTGTCGTCGGTGCGCCCGGCCTTGAGGCTGTCGAGCAGTTCATTGCTGCGCAGCATCAGCGCAGGAGGGAGGCTGCGGGCCAGTTGCCGGCGCAGCACCTGATCGATCGGTCGAGCCGTGCCGGAGAGCGAAATGACCGCCGCTGCGTCGACCTTTGGAGCAGCAAGGCTGGCAATCAGCGCGCCTTCGCTGTGGCCGAGCAGGATCAACGGGCCGAAGCGCGGATCGGCTTTCAGCTTCTGTCCCCAGGCCACGGCGTCCGCCACATAGGCTTCCACCGACAGGTTTCGCTCATCCGGGGTCGCCGCCAGGCTGGCAGCCACGCCGCGCTTGTCGAAACGCACACTGGCGACGTTGTGTCTGGCCAGCACCCAGGCCAATCGCTTGAGGCTGTCATTGCGCCCGCCATCGGGGTTGTTTCCGTCACGATCCGTAGGACCCGAGCCAGAAAGGATCAGGACAACCGGCACGGGGTTGTCGGATTTCGGCAGCAACAGCGAGCCGAAAAGTTTGCCGTTGTCGGTAGTCAACGTGACCGGACGTTGCAGGACAGTCGCCTGGACGAAGCCGGTAAACAGGGAAAGACTCAAGATCAAAACTCGCAGCATCATCACGCCATCATTTGCCAAGGTGCCGGTTGGACTCACCCGCACCGCTAAGGTTCGAGGATGAACTACTCGGTTAGCCTGCGTATACTGGCGCGCATCACGAATTTGGGTTCGATTTCACGGAGCGTCCTGCATGTCCGGCAATACCTACGGCAAGCTGTTCACTGTCACCACCGCGGGCGAAAGCCATGGTCCGGCGTTGGTCGCCATTGTCGACGGCTGCCCGCCGGGCCTGGAGATTTCCCTTGAAGACCTGCAGCGCGACCTCGACCGTCGCAAGCCGGGCACCAGCCGCCACACCACCCAGCGCCAGGAAGCCGACGAAGTCGAAATCCTTTCTGGCGTGTTTGAAGGTCGCACCACCGGCTGCTCCATCGGCCTGCTGATCCGCAACACCGACCAGAAATCCAAGGACTACTCGGCGATCAAGGACCTGTTCCGCCCGGCCCACGCCGACTACACCTACCACCACAAATACGGCGAGCGCGATTATCGCGGCGGCGGTCGCAGCTCCGCGCGGGAAACCGCCATGCGCGTCGCCGCTGGCGCCATCGCCAAGAAGTACCTGGCCAGCCAGGGCATCGTCATTCGCGGCTACATGAGCCAGCTGGGCCCGATCGAAATCCCGTTCAAGACCTGGGAATCGGTCGAGCAGAATGCATTCTTCAGCCCGGATCCGGACAAAGTGCCGGAGCTGGAAGCCTACATGGACCAGTTGCGCCGCGATCAGGACTCCGTCGGGGCGAAGATCACCGTGGTTGCCGAAGGCGTGATGCCGGGCCTGGGCGAGCCGATCTTCGACCGCCTCGACGCCGAACTGGCCCACGCGCTGATGAGCATCAACGCGGTCAAAGGCGTGGAAATCGGCGCCGGTTTCGCCTGCGTCGCCCAACGCGGCACTGAGCACCGTGACGAACTGACCCCGCAAGGTTTCCTCAGCAACAACGCCGGCGGCATCCTCGGCGGGATCTCTTCGGGTCAGCCGATCGTCGCGCACCTGGCCTTGAAGCCGACCTCGAGCATCACCACTCCGGGCCGTTCGATTGACATCGATGGAAACCCGGTCGAAGTGATTACCAAAGGCCGCCACGATCCGTGCGTCGGCATCCGCGCCACGCCGATTGCCGAGGCGATGATGGCCATCGTGTTGATGGATCACCTGTTGCGTCACCGTGGCCAGAACGCCGACGTGCGTGTAAGCACTCCGGTGCTGGGTCAGCTTTGATGGGTGATCTCAAAGCCGCCGCGGTCTGACCGTGGCGGCGCTCCCGTACTGGCGGCTGTCCAGTTTCTATCTGTTCTATTTCGCCTTGCTTGGCTCGACGGCGCCGTTTCTGGCGCTGTACTTCGATCACCTCGGATTCAGCGCCGCGCGCATCGGCGAGCTGGTGGCGATCCCGATGCTGATGCGCTGCGTGGCGCCGAACATCTGGGGCTGGCTTGGCGATTACACCGGCAGACGCCTGGCGATCGTGCGCTTTGGCGCGGTGTGTACGCTGCTGACCTTCTCACTGATCTTCGTCAGCAAGACCTACGCCTGGCTGGCGATGGTCATGGCCTTGCACGCTTTCTTCTGGCACGCGGTGCTGCCGCAGTTCGAAGTCATCACCTTGGCGCATTTACAGGGCCAGACCGCCCGCTACAGTCAGATTCGCCTGTGGGGCTCGATCGGTTTCATCATCACCGTGGTCGCCCTCGGGCGCCTGTTCGAATGGCTCAGCCTCGACATTTACCCGGCGGCGCTGGTGTTGATCATGGCCGGCATCGTGCTCAGCAGTTTGTGGGTGCCGAACGCTCAGCCGCCTCAGGGTAACCGGCCGACGGGCGAAGGCTTTCTCAAACAGTTGCGCAATCCCGGCGTGTTGGCGTTCTTCGGTTGCGTGGCGCTGATGCAGATGAGTCACGGGCCGTATTACACGTTTCTGACCTTGCACCTCGAACGACTGGGTTACAGCCGTGGCGTGATCGGCATGCTCTGGGCGGTCGGCGTGGTGGCGGAAGTGCTGATGTTCATGGCCATGAGCCGGATCCTCGCGCGTTTTTCCCTGCGGCGGGTGCTGATGGCGAGTTTTCTGCTGGCGGCGCTGCGCTGGTTGCTGCTAGGTTCGTTCGCCGAATTCCTGTGGATCCTGTTGTTTGCCCAGGTGCTGCACGCGGCGACGTTCGGAAGCTTTCATGCGGCTGCCATCGCGGTCGTGCAACGTAGCTTCGGCGCGCGCCAGCAAGGGCAGGGCCAGGCGTTGTACGCAGCGCTGGCCGGCACGGGCGGTGCGCTCGGCGCGTTGTATTCCGGCTACAGCTGGAATGCCCTCGGCGCGACATTGACCTTTAGTATTGCCAGTCTCGCAGCGCTCGCCGCTGCCGTTATCATTGCCATTCGAATGCAAGAGGACAGGCCATGAGCCTTACCCGTGAACAGCTCGCCCAGCAAATTGTCGACGCCGGGCGTTTTCTTTATGGTCGCGGCTGGTCGCCGGCCACCAGCAGCAATTACTCGACGCGCCTGTCACCGAGCGAAGCGCTGCTGACCGTGTCCGGCAAGCACAAGGGCCAGTTGGGTCTGGACGATGTGCTCGCTACCGACCTGTCCGGCAACAGCCTGGAACCGGGCAAAAAACCGTCCGCCGAAACTCTGCTGCACACCCAGCTCTATAGCTGGCGTCCGGAAATCGGCGCCGTGTTGCACACCCATTCGGTGAACGCCACGGTGCTGTCGCGCCTGACGCCGGAAGACTTTATCGAGTTCGAAGACTACGAACTGCAAAAGGCCTTCAGCGGCATCTCCACCCACGAATCCCGGGTGCGCGTGCCGATCTTCGACAACGATCAGGACATTGCGCGCCTTGCCGCCAAGGTGCAGCCTTGGCTCGACGCCCATCCCGATTGCGTCGGTTATCTGATTCGCGGCCACGGTCTCTACACCTGGGGCGCGCAGATGAGCGACGCGTTGCGCCAGATCGAGGCCTTTGAATTCCTGTTTGAATGCGAGTTGAAGACCCGCAGCGTCATGAACCGCCAAGGCTGACTTCACCAGAACCAGCCCATTTGCCTGATGAATGCAGTGCCCGACCGGTCTGAAAGAACCGGACGGCAAGGCCGATACCGAGGAGTGCCCCATGAGCAGCCTGTCCGTCTATCACGTTTCCAGCCCCGAAATTCCGAACAAGGTGCTGACCCATTTCGAAGACATCGCCTCGACCCTGGCCGAGCAGGGCGTACGCTTCGACCGCTGGCAGGCCGCCGCGAAAATCCAGCCCGGTGCCAGCCAGGAAGAGGTGATCGGAGCCTATAAAGAGCAGATCGACAAACTGATGACCGAGCGCGGCTACATCACGGTGGATGTGATCAGCCTCAACAGCGACCATCCGCAAAAAGCCGAATTGCGCGCCAAGTTCCTCGAAGAACATCGCCATGGCGAAGACGAAGTGCGTTTTTTCGTCGCCGGTCGTGGCCTGTTTACCCTGCACATCGACGATTACGTCTACGCCGTGCTGTGCGAGAAGAACGACCTGATTTCGGTGCCGGCCGGTACCAAGCATTGGTTCGATATGGGCGAGAACCCGCATTTCGTGGCGATCCGTCTGTTCAACAACCCTGAAGGCTGGGTTGCCAACTTCACCGGCGAAGACATTGCCGGCCGCTTCCCGCGTCTGGAGGACTGAGCCGATGTCGATCAAGGTCATTCTCACCGACATCGAAGGCACCACCAGCGCGGTGAGTTTTGTGTTCGACGTGCTGTTCCCGTACGCAGCGAAACATCTGCCGGACTTCGTTCGCCAGAATGCCCAGCGCGCTGACGTCGCCGAGCAACTGGACGCGGTGCGCCGCGACAGCAACGAACCGCACGCCGACGTTGAGCGGGTCGTGGAAATTCTGCTGGCGTGGATCGCCGAAGACCGCAAAGCCACGCCGCTGAAAGCGTTGCAGGGCATGGTCTGGGAACAGGGTTATCAGGCCGGGCAGTTGAAGGGGCATGTTTACCCGGACGCCGTCGAAGCGCTCCAGCGCTGGCATCAGGCCGGATATCAACTGTTTGTTTATTCGTCCGGTTCGATCCAGGCGCAGAAGCTGATTTTCGGCTGCTCGCAAGCCGGGGATCTGACGCCGCTGTTCAGCGGCTACTTCGACACCACGTCGGGCCCGAAGCGCGAAGCGCAGTCATACAGCAATATCCAGCAGGCCATCGGAGTGGAGCCGAAAGAAATTCTGTTTCTGTCCGACATCGTCCAGGAACTCGACGCCGCCAGGGCCGCCGGTTTGCAAACTTGCGGGCTGGCCCGTGAGGGCGGGGAGCTGGAAGGGCATGTGACCGTCGACAGCTTTACCGGGATCGAACCGGAAGCCTTCTGAGTTCACACAATCGACGCGTAAAAAAAACAGGCCGTGAAGCGAAAGCTTCACGGCCTGTTTTTTTTTACGGTGTTCGAATTACATCGAGTGATAGGTCGGCAGGGCAAAACGCTGCTGACTTTGCAGCATGCCGATTTGCGGCAGCTCACTGGCTTGTTCCGCGAGATCACGGCGGATCGCGCTGATCGCCCACGACAATTGGTCGGCGGCGTGCAATTGCTGATAGGAGAGCACGCGTTTGAACACTTTGCCGTCGGCACTCTTCAGGGTCAGCAAAATCCCGCCATCAGGACGTGGCGCAGTGGTGACGGCGAAGTTGGAGAACAGGGAAGTAAATTTTTCTTGGATCAGGTTCATGTCTTTCGCTCCGTATGCACTTGAATGGCAAGCATGCGTAGGGAGTTGCAGCGATTGTGCCAGTATTTTCGTTTTTAAAAATCCTTATAAATCAATAACATATAAAATTCATTGATTTCTCCTGTCGTGCAATCTGCATGAATGGCCATCGTGCATCCTGCATTTTGCGGGATCGTTGTCGATCTGATGGAACCATTCCGGACTGCCGCAATCGCGCTTCGTCTTGTAGCGCTGGCGGATACAAAACATTGCAAAAACCGCGTGTACAGCCCGCGAATCCCTGACGTATTTTCGGCCTCGACCCTCGCTCGAGAAGCGCCGGTTGCCTCACCCGATTGCCCGACAATAAAAATCCGGCCTGCACGTCAAGGTCGAACGGGAGCTGCCATGCGCCACGCGCCGAGCGACACGATTACCTGGGGCATGATGCTCCGCAAACTGCCGACGATTGCCAGAGCTATCCCACGGGTGGTGAAAGGCATGAAGGTGGCCAACGTCAAGGATCCGACCCAAACCTGTGGCCTGGGCTGGACATTCGAGCAAGCGACCCTGCGTAACCCCGATGGCCCTGCGCTGCTCTCGGGCGAGGTGGTGCTGAGTTATTCACAGGTCAACCAGTGGGCCAACCGCATCGCCCACTATCTGATCGGGCAGGGCATAGGCAAGGGCGATGTGGTGGCGGTGTTCATCGAGAACCGCCCGGAACTGCTGGTGACGATTCTGGCGCTGGCCAAGGTCGGCGCCGTCAGCGCGCTGCTCAATACCTCGCAGACCCGCGATACGCTGATTCACAGCATCAATCTGGTGACGCCGGCGGCGATCGTCGTCGGCGAGGAACTGCTGCCGGCATTTGCGGCGGTACGCGAGCAAGTGTCGATCCCTGCAATGCGCATCTGGTTCGTCGCCGATCAGGATACCTTCAGCCATCCGGGCATCGCGCCCGAGGGCTATATCAACCTGATCAGCGCCAGTGCCGACGCCTCGGGCGACAACCCGGCCAGCAGCCGGCAGATTTTTTTCGACGACCCCTGTTTCTATATCTACACCTCCGGCACCACCGGTTTGCCGAAAGCCGGCGTGTTCAAGCACGGGCGCTGGATGCGCAGTTCGGCGAGCTTCGGCATGATCGCCCTCGACATGCGCCCGGACGACATCGTCTACTGCACCCTGCCGCTGTACCACGCCACCGGGCTTTGCGTGTGCTGGGGCTCGGCGGTCAACGGCGCGTCCGGCTTCGCCATTCGCCGCAAGTTCAGCGCCCGGCAATTCTGGAGCGATGTGCGCCGCTACCGCGCCACCACCATCGGTTACGTCGGCGAGTTGTGCCGGTATCTGGTGGATCAGCCGCTCAGCGCCGACGACAGCCGTCACGACGTGCGCAAGATGATTGGCAATGGTCTGCGGCCCGGCGCGTGGGCCGAGTTCAAGACCCGTTTCGGGGTGCAACACATTTGCGAGCTTTACGCCGCCAGCGACGGCAATATCGGCTTCACCAACATCCTCAACTTCGACAACACCATCGGTTTCTCGCTGATGGCCTGGGAGCTGGTCGCCTACGATCAGGACAGCGGCGAGCCGATTCGTGGCGCTGACGGGTTCATGCGCAAGGTCGACCGGGGCGAGCGGGGCCTGCTGCTGGCGCGAATCGACGACAAGGCGCCGCTGGACGGTTACACCGATCCGCAGAAAACCGCCAAGGTCGTGCTGCAGGACGTATTCACCAAGGGCGATCGCTTTTTTAACACTGGCGATCTGCTGCGCAACATCGGTTTCGGTCATGCGCAGTTTGTCGACCGCCTCGGCGACACCTACCGCTGGAAGGGCGAGAACGTCTCGACCACCGAGGTTGAAAATCTGCTGCTCCAGCACCCGCACATTTCCGAAGCCGTGGCCTATGGCGTGGAAATCCCCAACACCAATGGCCGCGCCGGGATGGCGGCTATCACCCCGGCCGAGTCGCTGGCAACCCTGGATTTCGCCGAATTGCTGGCCTTCGCCCGCCAACGGATGCCGGCCTACGCGGTGCCGCTGTTCTTGCGGGTCAAGGTGAAAATGGAAACCACCGGCACCTTCAAATACCAGAAGACGCGCTTGAAAAACGAAGGCTTCGATCCTGGCCTGACGGGGGATGACCCGATCTATGCCTGGCTGCCGGGGACCGAAACCTACGTACAGTTGACGGATGAAGTTCTCGCGGATATCCGTGCAGGCAAGTACCGCTATTGATATTGGCTATCGCCGGTCTTGGAAAAAAGGGGATGACAGCTATCGCCGCGCTCGGGAAACTATCGGCTTTCCGATTGACCGAAAGTGGAGTTGCCCAATGTCCGACCAAAGCCGCCAGATGACCCCCGAAGAAGCTGCCGAATTCACCGAACAGGTATTCAACAAGGCGCGCGAGGGCGATGCGGTGATGCTGGATCGCCTGATCACTGCGGGCCTACCGGTGAACCTGACCAACAGCAAGGGCGACACCCTGCTGATGCTCGCCAGTTACTACGGTCACGTGGACGCGGTGCAAGTGCTGCTCAAGCACAAGGCCGACCCGGAACAACGCAACGGCAACGGCCAGAGCCCGATTGCCGGCGCGGCGTTCAAGGGTGATCTGGCGGTGGTCAAGGCATTGGTCGCCGGTGGGGCGCAGATCGAAGGCGCTTCCTTTGACGGACGCACGGCGCTGATGATGGCGGCGATGTTCAACCGGGTTGAAATCGTCGACTACTTGATCGACCAGGGCGCGGACCCGAAAGCCAAGGATGCCAACGGCATCACCGCGCTGGACGCTGCCCGCACCATGGGCGCTGTGGACACCACCGCGCAGCTGGAAAAACTGCTGGGCTGAAGCCGCTGGCCGGAACCCGCTCTGTGGCGAAGGCGAGAATGCGCTATCCTTCGCGCCCTCAAAATTCCCTTCGCCACAGGATCCGCCCCCATGAAAGCCGCACTCGCCGAACTCATCAGCAAAATCAGCTCCGGCTGCATGGGCGAAGACGAGATCCTGAAGGTCGCTGACGAAGCGGCACAGGCCTACGCCGATGCCGACGCCTTTCTGACCGCCAACCCAGACATCAACTACGACGACACTTTCCCGATTCCGCTGGGCGAGTGGGTCGTGGTCGGCAGTCTGCCGGAGACCGTGCTGTTCCAGGCCGACACCTACGTTGACCTGTTCGCGCAGATCATTGCCTCGTTCGGGCCAGGCGTCGAGTTCAACCTCAAGCCCAAGCAACTGGCCAAGACCGAAGCGCTGACCGCGCTCAACCGCATCCAGGTGCAGATGAGCAGCCTGAACAAGGAAAACGGCGGTTACACGCTGATGAACTTCAGCCAGTTGCTCGACGACGAACTGCAAGTGGTGCTGGTCTACGGCAACGACGTGCCACGGGTAATGGAACTGTGCGCCGAAGTCGGCATTGCTGCCGCGCCGTCGCTGGAAGCCCTGAAGGTCGCCGTTCACGTTTGAACGCAATAAAAGGGAACCCTGTGCGCGGCCGTCTATCCTAAAAGTGCATGCCACTATTCTGGAGCGACACTATGGGTTCCACGTTCAACGGCCTGGTCGGCCTGATCATTCTTGCGCTCGACATCTGGGCGATCATCAATGTGCTGAAAAGCGGCGCCGAGACCGGGATGAAAATCCTTTGGGTGCTGCTGATCATCCTTCTGCCGGTACTGGGCCTGATCATTTGGGCGATTGCCGGGCCGCGGGGCAACGTGCGGATCTAGTTTCACAACTGAACAGGTTCTTTCCTGTGGGAGCGAGCTTGCTCGCGAAGGCGATTTTTCATTCAGCAAATGTGTTGAGTCGGATGGCCTCTTCGCGAGCAAGCTCGCTCCCACATTTGCCTTTCTGCGGCTTCAAAATGTCGTCTGTCAGCGGAAGGTTCGACCTGTCATCTTCGGCAACGTAGAATGCGCGCCTTTCCCGGGCAATCGAACCTGACGATTGGCGCCCGCGCATTCATCGGAGCACTTCACCATGACCGTCACCAAGACCAGCGAATACCTGGAAACCCTGTACGAAGGCTACGGCCAGCGTTTTCGCATGGAAAAACTGCTGCACGAAGTGCGCACCGAACATCAGCACCTGGTGATCTTCCAGAACCCGCGCATGGGCCGGGTGATGGCGCTGGACGGCGTGATCCAGACCACCGAAGCCGATGAATTCATCTATCACGAAATGCTCACCCACGTGCCGATCCTTGCTCACGGCACCGCCAAACGCGTGCTGATCATCGGCGGCGGCGACGGCGGAATGCTGCGCGAAGTGACCAAACACGCGAGCGTCGAGCACATCACCATGGTCGAGATCGACGGCACCGTGGTCGACATGTGCAAGGAGTTCCTGCCGAACCACTCCAGGGGCGCCTACGACGATCCGCGCCTGAATCTGGTGATCGACGACGGCATGCGCTTCGTCGCCACCACCACCGAAAAATTCGACGTGATCATTTCCGACTCGACCGACCCGATCGGCCCGGGCGAAGTGCTGTTCTCGGAAAACTTCTACCAGGCCTGCCACCGCTGCCTGAACGAGGGCGGCATCCTCGTGACCCAGAACGGCACGCCGTTCATGCAGATCGAAGAAGTGAAAACCACCGCCGGCCGCCTGCGCAGCCTGTTCCCGGACTGGCACTTCTATCAGGCGGCCGTGCCGACCTACATCGGCGGTTCGATGACGTTCGCCTGGGGTTCGACCAACCCGGCCTACCGCAAGCTGAGTCGCGAAATCCTGCAACAGCGCTTCATCGGCAGCGGCATCGTCACCCGCTACTACAACCCGGAAATTCACATTGGCGCCTTCGCCTTGCCGCAATACGTGCTGCAAGCGGTGAACAAGCCCAGCAACGACTGATCCTTCGCGGGTAAGAAAAAGCCGAGGCCGGTGTGCGAAAACACACCGGCCTCGGCTTTTTTTAATGTTCAAGGCTGCAATCCCCGGGAACGATCAATCCTGACAAAAGTCGAGATAGATGTAAGCCCACTTGCGGGTTTGATCGAGGAGGCTCCGATGTCAAAGTGGAAAGTCACTTTCGTGGACGATCATGGTGAAACGATCGACGAGGTCTTCGAGTGCGAGGAATGCCCCAGCCATGAACGGGCAGCCCGCCTCATCAAGGAACGATTGCTGCCGGTCGCCGCCGAGCTTGACCTGAACGACCTGGAAGGGCGCACCGCCGATGCCGGCGTAAAAAGCCTGAAAACCCAGCACAGCATCGAAATCCGCAGCATCACCCCAATCTGAATCTTCTTTTACATTACTTGCCAGGCCTTGGCAGCGGCTCTCTCTTGGGGCTACTCTGCAAGCGAGATCAGCGAACGGATCGCTAAGGTCTGGTCTTGTCAGCTACATGCTTGTTTCCCGGCGGCAACGCGGTTGCCGTAATGCCTGGGCTGTTCGGCCAGGTGCAGGGAATACGGAAAGTCTATCCATCTATGCGAGGGGGACGTTTCATGAGCACAGCCTATCAAGAAGACATCAGCAGCAGCGTGCTGCGCCGCATGAAAGAAGGCGGTTTCGATTTTTCCCGATTCCATCCCATCGAGTTCTACGCCATTTTCCCGGACGAGGAGCGGGCGCGCAGGGCGGCAGGCAAGTTTCGCGGTGAATCCATCAATGCCCAGGTCAGTGCGCGCGACGACGGCGCCTGGTCGCTGGAATTGAGCAAAGTGATGTACGCAACCTACGACGATATTGGCGATTTCGAGCAGGGCTTTTCGGCGGTGGTCGAGCCTTTGGGCGGCATCATCGAAGGCTGGGGCGTGAAACAGGAGATCCGCAGCCGGCACCGTTTGAACTGATTACTCTCGCAACACGTCGAGCTACGGCTGACCTTCGGGTCGGCCGTTGTCGTTTCTGCACCTTGAACATTGCACGGCAAAACCCTGAAACAAGAAACCGGCGCAAAAAAAA
>NZ_JBWXMQ010000029.1:0-44838 GCF_056626735.1 Pseudomonas sp. 1
CTGAACCTGGGCCTGAACCGCGTGCTGGAAGGCTTCGACCTCTCGGCCGAAAAAATCCCCGACCTCGATGAACTGTTCCAGCGCCTGCCCAAAGCACTGCGCCTGCGCCTGTTCGACGCGGCAAAAACCAGCGGCGTGACCTTCACCGTCGCCAGCCCGGCTGAGCAGTCCGCGCTGCAAACGGCGATCAAGGAAGTACTGCGCGAACGCGAATACCTCAAGACCCTCAACCGCGAACGCAACCAGATCACCCACAACAAGAATCGCCAGGGGCACAAGACTCCACGGGCGATGGAGTTGCAGGAAGAAATTGTGCGGGTGCGGGCTCAATTGACGCAGATCGAAGGGCGATTGGCGGCAGCGTTAAGCCCGATTGAAGAACTGCCGGATCGCTCGGCCCGGTTGTACGGCGCGACGCCTGCAAGGGCAGGGGTGACGGTGGTGTTTCCGCCGGCGCAGCAGCAGGAACTGCGCGGGTTGTTGGGGAATATTCGGATGGGGTTGGGTGGGGTGTCGGCGGGGAGTCTGGTGAAGACGGAAGGGATGGGGTTGGTGGTGGTTTTGGTGCAGGTGGTGAATTTGGTGGGGGCAGCAAAGGAGCTGAAACAGCAGTCCAAGAACGAAAGGAGTTGGGGGCCGGTTTTGAATGCCTTGATGGCCACTGGTGCTGCTGGGTTCACGGCGGCACAAAGTCTGGCTGATACGGCATTGAAAGCTCGGGGCACGGCGCTTGTTGCTGGGCTTCAGCATCATGCCTTGCAGCACGTGCATGTGCAGATGGGGAAATTACATATTGGGTTGGGAGGTTTTACATACTTTCTAGGATTTTTAGCTTCGTTCTCCAACCTAAAGAATCAGCTTAAAAGTTGGCAGCAGGCAATTCGTAGTGGAAATGTTGCAGCCGAGAGAAGCGCGGCTTTAGCCACAATCGGTGCAACTGGTATGACAGCGGTTAACTCTTACGGGTTGGGTCATACAGTTCACGCTGGGTACAACGTGCTGGCTGCGGAAAACACTGCGGCACGAAGAGCTGCTTGGGCGGCAGCCGGCACACGCCTTTCTACCGTGTTTTTCCGCTTCAACTTGGCGGGCGCGTTATTCACAGTTTTGGAATTCAGCGGCACTTGGCTGTTCAACCGCTACAACCTTAGCGCCCACGACAAGTGGCTAAAGATCACGCCTTGGAGCCGGGACACGGAAATGCGCGGTGATCACACACTGGATGACTATCAAAGCTATCTGGCCTTTCTGATCCACGCGCCTTATGCGCAACTTGGCCCAAATCCATACGACTCCTGGCTGAAAAAACTGTTGTTCAAAGCCAAACCCAGCGATATCCATCTGGTGCTGCCAAGACTGACGTTGAGTGATCTCTTGCCTCCTTGGGGAGGCAAACCGAAATATCGATTAGGTATTGGCGCGCACCGTATTTCCATTCCCTTGCATAGCCGAGGAGCGCCGCGAGAACGCAAGGACGTGATCAGCGATCAGATTTTAAGTAGCCTGCGCATCGTCAACTCAACGCCCGAGGGACTGGTGCTTTGTCTTCACTACCCGGTGGATCCTGATTCGGAGTTCACTCCCGCGAAAGAAACGTTGGAACTGGCAGTTTGCATTCAAAAAATGGGTGACAAAGGCGAGTGGACGTCGCGGACTCGCGTCATACATCTAGACCCAAAGGGTGAAGGGCATTTCGCTGTTGTCACGGCTCAACTAGTCAAGGGGAACCCGCCCATGCTACTGGTTGAAACACAATTTCTGGAGCAGGCCGATCATGCTGAATTATCTCGATAAGTTAGATATGCCGCCGCCTGAAAAGCCCAGAAGAGCAGGCGATATCGAGCCCTTCCCGAGCGGAAAAATTACCTCTCTCGCTCCACTGCCATTACCAACACTAATGCCACCTTACGGTCCGCATATTGGTGAGCTGAATGATGGGTACATGGACTTTGGATTAGGAACTCCTCAAGTTTTCATGTGGCAAGTGACTGTTGGATTGCCGTTCAGTGGGATGTTCTTGGTCGCATTCTTATTTCCGCTTATTGGCGGTTTCATGTTCCTTTTATTTGGCATGGGCTGGGATGATATTTCTCACGCAATCAAGGGTATTTTCGATGAATCTTTTGGACTCGCTTTGTTAGGCGGCTTTTGGGCTCTTTCCATTTGTATTGGAGTCTGGCACCACAACCACAAAAAACGCGCCTCAATCATCCCAACCCGCTTCAACCGCCAACGCCGCGAAGTCTGCTTCATGCCTGAAGGCGAAACCGAACCTGTCTTCGTCCCCTGGGAATCCCTCTCCGCCTGGATCATCGAAGCCCAGGGCGCTACCCAATACGGCATCCACCGCCAATACGGCATGGGCATCGGCTTCTACGAAGGCGAAACCCTCACCAGCCTCGAATTCCAATGCGCCGGCCTGCCGCTTGCCATCAGCCATTGGGAAGCCATTCGCGGCTACATGGAATACGAAATCCACGACCTCAAATCGATCCAGGACCTGCAAGACCTGCAAGGCCCCGACGACCCGTCTCACGAAGGCCTGCACACCTTCCGCAACGCCCGAGCGCGCATGCATCAGCAGATCCGCGACGGTTCACGTTCTCGGCTGTCGGGTTTCTTCTGGTACCTCTATCACGTCATGACCTTGTGGACGATTCCCAACCGCCTCGTCGAATGGGAAGTGCGCCGCCTCGAAAGGATCGGCAAACAGGCACTGCCCGAGGCCATGCGCCAATGGTCGGAGCCGCTGCCGGAGGATCAATGGGCCAAACCGAGTGAAGAGTTGCTGCGGCTGAGCGAGCAGGTACGTCAACTGCAAAAGCGCCAGCCGCATCGGCCGATCACCGAGATCTTTGCCGAGGTGCAGCGGTAGCCTCGGAGGCAGTGAGAAACAGTTTGGCGAGACGTGCTTCCCACCCTCTCTGCTAGTATTCGCCCCACTGTTTTCCGGAGACTCCCCATGACAGAACCCATCCGTCTGACCCAATACAGCCACGGCGCCGGCTGTGGCTGCAAGATTTCGCCCAAGGTGCTGGAGGTGATTCTGGCCGGCAGCGGGGCGCAGAACCTTGATCCGAAACTGTGGGTCGGCAACGCGTCGCGCGATGATGCGGCGGTGTATGAAATCGATGCCGAGCGCGGGGTGGTTTCGACCACGGATTTCTTCATGCCGATCGTCGATGACCCGTTCGATTTCGGCCGCATCGCTGCCACCAATGCGATCAGTGACATCTACGCCATGGGCGGCGATCCGCTGATGGCGATTGCGATCCTCGGCTGGCCGGTCAACGTGCTGGCGCCGGAAGTCGCGCGAGACGTGATTCGCGGCGGACGCGCGGTGTGCGATGCGGCGGGGATTGCGCTGGCCGGCGGGCATTCGATCGATGCGCCGGAGCCGATTTTCGGGCTGGCCGTCACAGGGCTGGTGGAAAAACGCTTCATGAAACGCAACGACACCGCCACCGCCGGTTGCCTGCTGTACCTGACCAAGCCATTGGGCATCGGCATCCTCACGACCGCCGAAAAGAAAGGCAAGCTGCGCCCCGACGACATCGGCGTGGCCCGGGACTGGATGTGTACGCTGAACAAGCCCGGCAGCCGTTTCGGCAAACTGGCCGGGGTCACCGCCATGACTGACGTCACCGGGTTCGGGCTGCTCGGGCATCTGGTGGAGATGGCCGACGGCAGTCACCTGACAGCGCGGGTTTTTTATGATCGGGTGCCGCGTCTTTCGAGCATCGAGTACTACCTCGAACAGGGCTGCGTGCCCGGCGGCACTCTGCGCAATTTCGACAGTTATTCGAGCCGGGTCGGACGGGTGCAGGAATTGCACAAACGGGTGCTGTGCGATCCGCAGACCAGCGGCGGTCTGCTGGTGGCCGTCACCCCCGAAGGCAATGCAGAATTTCTCGCCGTCGCTGCCGAACTCGGCCTCGCGCTTGAGCCGATCGGTGAATTGATCGGGCGACAGAGCCACGCGGTCGAGGTGAATTGATGGCCGCCGACTTCACCGACTACCGCGACATCTTCCTCAACGACCGGCCACTGATGGATGCCCGTGCGCCGGTCGAGTTTCACAAGGGCGCGTTCCCCGGTGCGGTCAATCTGCCGCTGATGAACGACATCGAGCGGCAGAGAATCGGCACTTGCTACAAGCATCACGGTCAGCAAGCCGCCATCGAGCTGGGCCATCAATTGGTGTCCGGGTCGGTCAAGGCCGAACGTATTCAGGCATGGGCGGATTTTTCCCGGGCGCATCCCGAGGGTTATCTGTATTGCTTTCGTGGCGGCCTGCGTTCGCAGATCGTGCAGCGTTGGCTCAAGGACGAGGCCGGCATTGACTACCCGCGAGTCGGTGGTGGTTACAAGGCGATGCGCGGCTTTCTGATCGACACCCTTGAACAGGCAACGGCCCAGTGTGATTTCGTGTTGCTGGGCGGCATGACCGGCACGGGCAAGACCGAAGTGCTGGTGCAACTGCGCAACGGCATCGATCTTGAAGGGCATGCCAATCATCGTGGCTCCAGCTTTGGCAAACGCGCCACCGGCCAGCCGTCAAACATCGATTTCGAGAACCGGCTGGCCATCGACTTTCTGAAAAAACGTGCCGCCGGCAATGATCAGTTTGTACTTGAGGATGAAAGCCGGGTGGTCGGCAGCTGCGCGTTGCCGTTGCCGCTGTATCAGGGCATGCAGCAATACCCGATGGTCTGGCTGGAGGACAGTTTTGAAAACCGTGTCGAGCGGATCCTGCGTGACTATGTGGTGGATTTGTCCGCCGAGTTCAGCGCTGTGCATGGGGACGAAGGCTTTGCGCTGTTTTCCGAGCGATTGCTGGCCAGCCTGGACAATGTGCAGAAGCGCCTGGGCGGCGAGCGGCATCGGCGGATGTTGCTCCTGATGGAAGAAGCGCTGGCAGAGCAGGGCCGCAGTGGTGCGGTGGATTTGCATCGGGGCTGGATCGAGGGGTTGCTGCGCGAGTATTACGATCCGATGTATGTATTTCAGCGCGAGAAGAAAGGTGGACGTATCGAGTTTGTGGGGGAGCGCGGAGCGGTCGTCGAATATCTGAGTCAGCGGATGAGCCGGAACCCCTGAAGGGCTCCGACCCGGCTGCCCACTGCTCACGTCGGACAGCTTTCCTGGCCGTTATCCAGCCCCTGTTTGTAGCTGTGGCTCTGCAGGCTGGCCTTGCCGTTGTGCCAGGTCAGCGTCAGCACATACAGCGAGTCGTAATCGCTGGATTCCCAGTCATCGGTGATTTTCTGTTTTCCGCCTACCGCGTTGCCGGCAACCTTGTTGATCAATTCAGGAAGGTAGCCGTGTGACCACGCGGTATAGATGGTCGAGTTGTGGTACTTGTCGTTGGTCAACTCGCGGGCGAGGTCACTGGTATCGTTGGCCGAAAATTCGATGTTCACCGGCAGGCCGAGTTTGATCGCGGCGGGGCTGATGGTCATCAGCGGGCGGATGTAGCTGTAGGAGTTGTCCAGTTCGCCTTCCTCGACATTGCGCGTCGGGTTGGCGGCGAACACATAGTCGGCCTTGCCGAATTTTTCCGGCAGCAGGGTCGACAGGTCGATGGCCCGGTTCAGGCCCTGGCAGTTGAGCTGGCCGAGACCACCGGCGGGTTTCTCCGCGTGGCGCAGGAACACCAGGGTCTGGGTGCCGTCCACCGTTTGCGCGCGGCTTTCGCTGGATTCCAGCGACAGGAACAGCGCGCTGACCGCCAGCAGAGTGGGCAGGGCCACATAGGCGCGGTGTTTGAAGCGTTTGGCGAATTTCATCAAGTTCGTCATGGGATATAGGGTTCTTCAGTCTGTTCGGTTAAGGCTGACAAACCTCTGCACCGGGCTCGCACGCCGGAAGTTTTCCCTGTCATCAATGGCTTGCTTGGAGCCCTCTGAGGCCTGTTTGGTTCGATCCGGCTGCGTGCGCCGCACTTTACCTTTCGGCCCCTGCGATTGAAGGGAAGGTTAATCACAGGATGTTGCGGATTTAAGTAAGCGGGCGGGCGAGGGTGTAAAGAACCCGAGCCATAGGGCTGATCGTGGATTATGCTCAGGCCTTTCATTTTGTGACTGGATGCTACACATGACCGATCTGTCCGCGTTCCCGATCACCCAGAAATGGCCGGCGCAGTACCCTGACTGGATTCAGCTCTATTCGTTGCCGACACCTAACGGCGTCAAGGTTTCGATCATGCTCGAAGAGATCGGCCTGCCCTACGAGCCGCACCGCGTGGGCTTCGACACCCATGACCAGATGTCCCCGGAATTCCTGTCGCTGAACCCGAACAATAAGATCCCGGCGATCCTCGACCCCCACGGCCCCGAGGACAAACCGCTGCCGTTGTTCGAGTCCGGCGCGATCCTGATCTATCTCGCCGACAAGAGCGGCCAGTTGCTCGCCCAGGAAGGCGCGCTGCGCTACGAAACCATTCAGTGGCTGATGTTCCAGATGGGCGGCATCGGCCCGATGTTCGGCCAGCTCGGTTTCTTCAACAAATTTGCCGGCAAGGACTACGAAGACAAACGTCCCCGTGACCGTTACGTCGAAGAAAGCCGGCGCCTGCTCAGCGTACTGAACACCCGTCTGGAAGGGCGCGACTGGATCATGGGCGAGCGCTACACCATCGCCGACATCGCCACGTTTCCGTGGGTGCGCAACCTGATCGGTTTCTACGAGGCGGGCGATCTGGTCGGCATCAATAACTTCCCGAACGTCACCCGGGTGCTGGAGCGCTTCCTGGCGCGGCCGGCCGTCGTGCGCGGCCTGACCATCCCTTCCTGATTTCAGGGTTGTACATCTGATCCTGTGGGAGCTGGCAAGCCAGCTCCCACAGGTCATTGGGTTGTTCTGATGATTATTGCGTCCTGGGTAATGCACTGTTGATTGATCCAGGTTTGTACCTCGATCCTCGCAAGGCATAAGCTTCGCCCCCTACGACTTTCGTCTCATCCGCTGTTTTCAGGAAAGGCCCCATGTCCAGTCAGTTCCCCGAAGCACGTCCACGCCGTCTGCGCCGCAATGCGAGCCTGCGCAGCCTGTTCCAGGAAACCGAGTTTTCCCTCAACGATCTGGTGCTGCCGATCTTCGTCGAAGAAGAGATCGACGACTTCGTGCCGATCAAGAGCATGCCCGGCGTGATGCGCATTCCGGAGCGCAAACTGGCCGGTGAAATCGAGCGTTACGCCCGGGCCGGGATCAAGTCGGTGATGACCTTCGGCGTGTCCCACCATCTGGACGCCAACGGCAGCGACACCTGGCGCGAAAACGGGCTGGTGTCGCGCATGTCGCGGATCGCCAAGGACGCCGTGCCGGAGATGATCGTGATGTCCGACACCTGCTTTTGCGAATACACCGACCACGGCCATTGCGGCGTGATGCACAACCATGAAGTCGACAACGACCAGACCCTGATCAACCTCGGCAAACAAGCGGTGGCGGCGGCGCGTGCCGGTGCCGACGTGATCGCGCCGTCGGCGGCGATGGACGGCCAGGTGCGGGCGATTCGCCGGGCGCTGGACGATGCCGGCTTCACGCAGATTCCGATCATGGCCTACTCGACCAAATTCGCCTCGGCGCTCTACGGCCCGTTCCGCGAGGCTGGCGGCAGCGCGCTGAAGGGCGATCGCAAAAGCTATCAGATGAACCCGATGAACCGCCGCGAGGCCCTGCGCGAATCGTTGCTCGACGAGCAGGAAGGCGCCGACGCACTGATGGTCAAACCGGCCGGCGCGTACCTGGACATCATCCGCGACATCCGTGAAGCCTCGAACCTGCCGTTGGCGGCGTATCAGGTCAGCGGCGAGTACGCGATGATCAAGTTCGGCGCCCAGGCCGGGGCCATCGACGAAGACCGCGTGGTGCGCGAAAGCCTCGGCGCGATCAAGCGCGCGGGTGCGGACCTGATCTTCACCTACTTTGCGATGGACCTGGCATTGGCCGGGATTTAAGCAACACCACAAAACCCAATGTGGGAGCGAGCTTGCTCGCGATATCGGCGTATCAGACAACCCTGCATTGACTGACAGACCGCTATCGCGAGCAAGCTCGCTCCCACAGTGGTTTGTGGTGTTCTGAATCAGGTAAAAAACGGACGGATCCCGTGATCACGGAAGTACCGCTCGATCACCTTCGGATCCGCGCTGTTGTCGGCAATCGCCACATAGGTATCCGGGCGCAACAGGTAAAAGCCATTGCGCCCCAGTCCTGCCGTTTCAAACGCCGGACGCCAGTCGAACACGTGCAGCGGCAAGTGATGTTCATTGCACCAGGCGATCATCTCGTCGCTGGTGTCGCCGTACACATGCACCTGCCAGCACGGCTGGCGCAACGGCTCGTAATTATCCCCCTCGCCATCATGGGCCCACGGCAAGCGGTCGCCGCCGTGGACGTGCCCGGCCACGCCTTCGCTCAGCGCCATGCCCCGATAGTTGACGGTGATTTGCGACACCGTGCGAAACAGGAATTCGCGGCTGGACTCGAATGAGGCCATTTTCGGAATCAGGAACGGCGCCAGCCGTGTGCGCAGCAGGTCGGCCATGCGCCCTTCGGCGGTGACGAAGCTGAAGACCTTGTCGGTGGTCGACACCAGCCGTCGGGCGAAGGCGATGCGTTCGGTCTCGTAGCTGTCGAGCAGTTGGGGTGTGGCAGCGCCGCCGAGCACTGCCGCGAGTTTCCATGCCAGATTGATCGCATCGCCGATGCCGGTGTTCATGCCCTGACCGCCGGCGGGGCTGTGTACGTGGGCCGCGTCGCCAAGCAGAAACGCCCGGCCCTGGCGAAAGTGATCCGCCACGCGGTGATGCACGCGGTAGGTGGAGAACCAGTTGACGTCCTCGATGTGCACGTTCAGGTGCTCGATGGCGCGATTGCTGACATCAGAAAACTCCAGGGTTTCGGCGCGATCAGCACGTTCGTCGCGCACGGTGCCGATCAGCCGCGCACGGCCTTCGCCGGCCAGCGGGAACACCGCCAGAAAATCCGCTTCGTCCAGATCCAGATGTAACTCGCCGTTGAGCGCCGGGCCGCTGGCCCGCACATCGGCGACATAGAAAATCTGCTGATAAGTGCCACCGGGAAAACCGGTGTCGAGGGTTTTGCGCACGACCGAGCGGGCGCCGTCACAGCCGGCGAGATAGCAGGCCTGACAGATTTCCTGCTCGCCATCCGGCAGGCGCAAATGCGCGGTGAGGCCGTCGCCGTTTTCCGTGAAGCTCTCCAGCGTCGTGTTGCGCTCGATGGTTACGTCGTAGTCTTCGAGGCGGTCGATCAACAGCCGTTCGTGTTCGTCCTGCGGGTACATTTCCAGAAAGGCATAGGGTGTCAGGCCTTCGCCGATCCGGTTCAGCGGCAGTTGCGCCACGGGTTTGCCCTTGACCCAGAAATTCGCCGCGGCCACCCGATGGCCGTTGCGCACCACTGTGTCGGCCAGATCCAGTTGCCGGTACAGCTCAAGGGTGCGCGCCTGCACCGCCAGCGCCCGCGACGTGGTGCCTGGCGCGGAGGCCTTGTCGATGATGCGCACGCGCACGCCCAGTTTGCTCAGCCACAAGGCCAGCACCAGTCCGGTGGGGCCTGCGCCGATGATCAGAACATCACTGCGGTTCATGGTCTGTCCTCCTCGCGTGTCCTGACCTGCGGCATGCCGCTACGTGTGCAGCAGCAAGTATGGATCAGTCGGCGAGGGCGGCCAGTCGGCCTGCCAAACGGGACGATGGAACAGCGCCGCCGGCCCGCAGTCCTATCCTGCACCCTGCGATTGAGCGTAGGGTTAACCCGGCTCAACGGACTGGATGAAGCGTTATGCACACCCCTCGATTATTCGTCAGCCTCGCCGCGCTGCTGGTGCTGGCCGGTTGCGCCGGTCAACGCAGCATCGAACCGGCGCCGCGCCCGCCCGCCGAGGTCAAGGCGCAGATCGTGCGCCTGCTGCCGGCAAAAACCGTCGACCGCCAGGGCTGGGCCACCGACATCTACGCCGCGTTCGCCGCCCAGGGCATCAGCCCGACCACGCAAAACCTGTGTTCGGTGCTGGCCGTTGCCGAGCAGGAATCGACCTTTCAGGTCGATCCGCCGGTGCCCGGCCTGGGCAAGATCGCACGTGACGAAATCGACCGCCGCGCCGCCAAGGTGCATATCCCGAGCCTGTTGGTCAGTGGTGCCTTGCAGGTGCGCTCGCCCAACGGCAAAACCTACAGCGAACGCCTGAGCGCCGCCCGCAGTGAAAAGGAATTGAGCGCGATTTTCGATGACTTCATCGGCTCGGTGCCGATGGGCCGTACGCTGTTCAGCGGTTTCAACCCGGTGCACACCGGCGGGCCGATGCAGGTCAGCATTGAATTCGCCGAGCAGCACGCCAAGGACTATCCGTACCCGGTGGACGGGACGATTCGTCACGAGGTGTTCACCCGTCGTGGCGGGATGTATTTCGGTATCGCGCATTTGCTGGGGTATCCGGTGAGTTACCGCGAGCCGCTGTACCGCTTTGCCGACTTCAACGCCGGCTGGTACGCCAGTCGCAACGCGGCGTTTCAAAACGCGGTCAGCCGCGCTTCGGGCATTGCGCTGGCGCTGGATGGCGACCTGATCCGCCCGGGCGCGATCATGCCGGGCAGCACGGAACTGGCGGTGCGCACCCTCGGCAAATCGCTGGGCATGCGTAATCCGGTGATCCGCGATCAACTGGAGAAGGGCGATAGCCTGGCCTTCGAGGAAACCAGACTGTATCAGCAGGTGTTCGAGCTGGCGGAGCGTGCGGAAGGCAAGACATTGCCTCGTGCGGTGCTGCCGGGCATCGTGCTGCAAAGCCCGAAGATCACCCGCAAACTGACCACGGCGTGGTTTGCCAAACGGGTCGACGAGCGCTATCGGCGCTGCATGACCAAGGGCTGAGGACGATCAAAAAGGTATAAAAAAACCCGGCTGACGGGAGCCGGGTTTTTTCTGGGTTGTTGCGGTCAAGCCATTCATTCAGGCGACGCGACGTTCAATCAGACGATCCGAACCACCTTCAGCGACGCGGCGTTCGATCAGACGATCCGAACCACCTTCAGCGACGCGGCGTTCGATCAGACGATCCGAGCCACCTTCAGCGACGCGGCGTTCGATCAGACGATACGAGCCACCTTCAGCGACGCGACGTTCAATCAGACGATCCGAGCCACCTTCAGCGACGCGACGTTCAATCAGACGATCCGAGCCACCTTCAGCGACGCGGCGTTCGATCAGACGATCCGAGCCACCTTCGGCAACGCGGCGTTCGATCAGACGATCGGAACCGCCTTCGGCGATCATGGTGTGGGCCGGTTTGGCGGCAAATGCGTTGAAGGCCAGAACCGAAAGGGCAATGCTGAGGATGACTTGGCGTTTCATGATGGTGTGCTCCGGGGGTGTTGTTTGTTTGGTATGGAGCGGATGTTACGCCCGGGATTTTTTAAGAGAACTTCATTGACGTGATGGTGAACATCGACGCCGATGATGGTTCGTCACAACACCTTCACGGCACGGCCAATCGCCTGGATCGGCCCGGTGGGTTTGCCGATCGGCGAGCCGTTGGCGCCTTCAAGCGTCAGCTCGAACAACTGGTTCGGTTGCAGCGGCGGCAGCTTGTCCAGCGGGATCGACAGCGCCTGCCCCGGCTTGACCAGCCCCAGCGACACCGGCCCCTGCCAGCCGTCGGCCTTGGTCCAGAACTCCAGGGCCTTGTCGGCCGGCACCTCGACCACGCCCAGTGGAATCAACTGAATCTCCCGTGGACTGCTGGCCTGGATCACCCAGCCCGGTGCCTTGTCCTGCGGGGCGACCAGCACCACCAGAAAGCTCGGTTTCGGCGTGGTCTGGGTCAACAGGATCGACCCCAGCAGCAAGCTTGCGGCCAGCCCCGCAGCGCTCAAGCCGCGCCACAGTGACAGGCGGTTCCACCAGGAAATCTCTGGTGCCGGTTTATGGGTGAGTTGCCCGACAGTGCGTTCAATGCGTTGCCACAGTTGCGACGAGGGCTGATGCGCCGGGACGAGGTCGGTCAGTTCCAGCAGACGCCGCTCCCAGGCGTCCACGGCCGCTTGCAGCTCGGGCTCGTTGGGCAAGCGTCGTTGCACTTCGGCGCGCGCTTCGGCTGAGAGGGTGCCGAGCACGTATTCGCTGGCCAGTTCATCGCGTTCCTGCGCCGATTCGGTGGTCATCCCATGCACTCCCGCAACGCATTGAGGCTGCGTTTGATCCAGGCTTTGACGGTGCCCAGCGGCGTGTCGAGGCGCTGGGCGATCTGCGCGTGGCTGTAACCGTCGACATAGGCGTGAAGGATGCAGCGGCGACGTTGCGGTTCCAGTTGATGCAGGCAGCGATGGATGCGGGTCGATTGCGCCAGCGCGTCGAAGCCGTCATCAATCGCCGGAGATTCGTTGTTGTCGTTCAGCGGTGTTTCCCGGTCGTGATTGCGCAACACATTCAGCGCCAGATGGCGGGTCACGCTGAACATCCAGCCCCGGGCCGAACCGCGCGCCGGGTCGAAACCCGCCGCGCCGGCCCAGATCTTGATGAAGGCGTCGTGAACGATGTCTTCGGCCAGCGCCGCGTCACGCACCAGACGCCGGGCCACACCCAGCAGGCGCGGGCTTTCCTGCACATACAATTCGTGCAGGGCCCCGCGCTCGCCGCGGGCACAGGCGGCGAGGCGGGCTTCGTAATCGAACGCGGTTTCGGGCAATGGCATGTCCTGCAATCTAGCAAGCATCGAGCAAACGTCCAGTCAGGCTCAGTTCGCCGCCCAGAAAATGTAATCGGCCTGGTACTTCACCACTTCCTTCTGACCCTTGTTCGCCGCCGTGCATTCACTGCCCGGCGCCACGCCACCCTTGAGCGCGACGCGCTGGATGTAGCTCACGCCGCTCATGGCGCCTTTGCCTTCGGCGGGGTTGGCCTTGACCAGTTGATAGGGCAGGTTGCCCGGGCTCGATGGTGCAACGGCCAGTTGCGTGCCGGTGACTTTCGAGCCGTCCTGCGCCTGCCAGGTGGCGGGCGGGCCGAAGTAGGTGCCGACCTGCTTGCCGCTGCGATCGTTGAGCACCGCTTTCGGGCCGACGAACACCCACTCGGTCTGGCCGGCGACATTGGCCTTGTCCCGGCATTCGTAGGTGATCTCGCCGACCCCGGTGGTTTCCATCGCGATCCTGTGGCCGTCCGGCACCTTGATCGCATCGGGATAACTGCTTTGGGCAAAGCTTGTCGAGGCAACGGCGAGCAAACCGGTGAGGCCAATCAGTTGGGTGATGTTCATCAGTGTTTCTCCGAAAAGGGTAGACCGCTGACAGCCGAAAATGGGCTGTTACAGGGACTACCCGCGACGGAGCGGTTTGGATGCAGTGGCCGGAAAATAAACTTCAAACCCCATCGATTACCCCTGTGGGAGCGAGCTTGCTCGCGAATACGGTGTGTCAGCCACATAAATGCTGACTGATCCGACGCCTTCGCGAGCAAGCTCGCTCCCACAGGGATCTTTGTCAGGCTTCAGGCCGGAGGCTTTCAGCAACGCCTGGGTATACGCATGCTGCGGCGCCGCAAAAATCTGGCGCGACGCTCCCTGTTCCACCACCTTGCCGTCCTTGATCACCATCAAGTCGTGCGCCAGCGCATGCACCACCGCCAGGTCATGGCTGATGAACAGGTACGTCAAGCCGTGACGGATCTGCAATTGCCGCAACAATTCCACCACCTGTTTCTGCACCGTGCGATCCAGCGCCGAGGTCGGTTCGTCGAGCAGAATCAGCGCCGGTTCCAGCACCAGTGCCCGAGCGATGGAAATGCGCTGGCGCTGGCCGCCGGAGAATTCGTGGGGATAGCGATGGCGGCTCTGCGGGTCGAGGCCGACTTCCTCCAGCACGCGGATCACCGCCGCCTCACGTTCCTCCGCCGTGCCGATGCCGTGGGTCAGCAGGCCTTCGGCGATGATCTGCTGCACCGACATCCGTGGGCTGAGGCTGCCGAACGGGTCCTGGAACACCACCTGGATCTGTCGCCGCAACGGGCGCATCAAGCGCTGATTGAACAGGCTCAATTGCTTGTTGCCGAACCGAATGTCGCCCTCGGATTCCACCAGCCGCAGAATCGCCTGGCCCAGCGTCGACTTGCCCGAGCCGGACTCGCCGACAATGCCCAGGGTCTTGCCCCGTTGCAGCCGGAAACTCACGCCGTCCACGGCCTTGATGTATTCCTGGGTGCGGCTGAACAACGTCTTGGGCAGCGGGAACCAGACTTTCAGATCGTCCACTTCCAGCAGGTTGTGATCGTAGCGACTCTGCACCGGCGCGCCGGACGGTTCCGCCTCGATCAGCAGGCGGCTGTAAGGATGCTGCGGGGCGCGGAACAGCGTTGCGCAATCGGCCTGTTCGACGATTTCCCCGTGGCGCATCACGCACACCCGCTGGGCGATGCGCCGCACCAGATTGAGGTCGTGACTGATCAGCAGCAGCGACATGCCGAGGCGTTGCTGCAACTCGATCAGCAGCTCGAGAATCTTCTGCTGCACGGTTACGTCCAGTGCCGTGGTCGGTTCGTCGGCGATCAGCAATTCAGGCTCGTTGGCCAGGGCCATGGCGATCATCACCCGTTGCCGCTGGCCGCCGGAGAGCTGGTGCGGGTAAGCCTTCAAGCGCTGCAACGGCTGGCGAATGCCGACCAGTTCCAGCAGCTCCAGCGTGCGCTGGCGCGCGGCGCGGCCCTTGAGCCCCTTGTGGATCTCCAGCACTTCGCTGATCTGTTTTTCCACCGTGTGCAACGGGTTCAGCGAAGTCATCGGCTCCTGGAAAATCATCGCGATGCGGTTGCCACGCAAGCCGCGCAGCTGCTGTTCGCTGGCGTGCAGCAAGTCCACGCCGTTGTAGCGGATGCTGCCCGTGCTGCTGACGGTTTTGCCTGGCAGCAGACGCAGGATCGAGTGCGCCGTCACCGACTTGCCCGAGCCGGATTCGCCGACCAGTGCCAGGCACTCGCCACGGCGGATGTCGAGATTCACACCGTGCACTACTTCGTGCCCGGCGAAGGCGACGCGCAGGTCGCGGATTTCAATCAGGTTGTCGGTCATTTCAGCTCCGGGGATCAGGATCGCGGATCGAACGCGTCACGGCAGGCTTCGCCGATGAACACCAGCAGGGACAGAATCAGCGCCAGGGCAAAAAACGCCGTCAGCCCCAGCCACGGCGCTTGCAGATTGCGCTTGGCCTGGCCGATCAGTTCACCCAGCGACGCGGTGCCGGCGGGCATGCCGAAACCGAGAAAGTCCAGCGCGGTGAGGGTGGCGATGGCGCCGGTCAGAATGAACGGCAGGTAGGTGAGGGTTGAGGTCATGGCGTTGGGCAGAATGTGCCGGTGCATCAGCTCGCTGTCCGTCAGGCCCAGCGCCCGCGCGGCCTTGACGTATTCCAGGCTGCGCCCGCGCAGGAACTCGGCGCGCACCACATCCACCAGTGCCAGCCAGGAAAACAGCGCCATGATCCCCAGCAGCCACCAGAAACTCGGCGAGACGAAACCCGACAAAATGATCAGCAGGTACAGCACCGGCAGCCCTGACCAGATCTCCAGCACCCGCTGCCCGAGCAAGTCGACCCAGCCGCCGTAGTAACCCTGCAACGCCCCGGCGACGATGCCGACCAGCGCACTGACGGCGGTGAGGATCAGCGCAAACAGAATCGAAATCCGCGTGCCGAAAATCACCCGCGCCAACACGTCCCGCGCCTGATCGTCGGTGCCCAGCCAGTTGCTGGAGGACGGCGGGCTCGGCGCCGGTTCCGTGAGGTCGTAATTGACCGTGTCGTAGCTGAACGGAATCGGCGGGAACAGCATCCAGCCGCCCTGATCCTCGATCAGTTTGTGCACGTAATTGCTGGCGTAATCCGGCTGGAAGGGCAATTCGCCGCCGAAATCGGTTTCCTGATAATCGCTGAGGATCGGGAAGTAAAAAGCGTCGTGGTAGCGGATCACCAGCGGTTTGTCGTTGGCGATCAGTTCGCCGCCGAGGCAGATCAGGCACAGCCCGACGAACAGCCACAGCGACCAGCGCCCGCGACGGTTGGCCTTGAATTGCGCGAGGCGCCGCCGGCCCAGAGGGGAGAGTGTGAACATCAGGCAGTCCTCGCCGAGAAGTCGATGCGCGGGTCAAGCAGGGTGTAGCAGAGGTCGCCGATCAGCTTGATCAACAGGCCGAACAGGGTGAACAGGAACAGCGTGCCGAACACCACCGGGTAGTCCCGTGACACCGCCGCTTCGTAGCTCATGCGCCCGAGGCCATCGAGGTTGAAGATGGTTTCGATCAGCAGGGAGCCGGCGAAAAACACCTCGATCAATGCCGACGGCACACCGGCCACCACCAGCAGCATCGCGTTGCGAAACACATGGCCGTAGAGCACGCGTCGTTCGGTCAGGCCCTTGGCGCGTGCGGTGATCACGTACTGACGGCTGATCTCGTTGAGGAAGCTGTTTTTGGTCAGGATCGTCAGCGTCGCAAAACCGCCGATCACCAGCGCCGTCACCGGTAACACCAGGTGCCACAGGTAGTCGCCGACCTTGGCCCACAGGCTCAGGCTGTCGAATTTGTCCGAGACCAGCCCCTGCACCGGAAACCAGTTGACGTAGCTGCCCCCGGCGAACACCACGATCAACAGGATCGCGAACAGAAACGCCGGCATCGCGTAACCGACGATGATCGCCGTGCTGCTCCAGACATCGAACGCGCTGCCGTTTTTGATCGCTTTACGGATCCCCAGCGGGATCGAAATCAGGTAGGTGATCAAGGTCGCCCACAGGCCGAGGGACAGCGACACCGGCAGCTTCTGCACGATCAGATCGGTCACCTTCGCACCGCGAAAGAAGCTGCTGCCCAGGTCCAGTTGCGCGTAGTTCTTGAGCATCAGCCACAGGCGTTCGTGCATCGGTTTGTCGAAACCGTAGTGCTGCTTGATCTCTTCGATCAGCGCCGGATCCAGGCCACGGCTGCTGCGTCCGGCCCCGCCGATCGCGGTCACTTCGCTGGCGCCGCCCATGCTGTGTCCGCCGAAGCCTTGCAGGCGAGCGATTGCCTGTTCCACCGGGCCGCCGGGCGCCGCCTGCACGATGACGAAGTTGACCACCAGAATGCACAGCAGCGTCGGGATGATCAGCAACAGACGTCGACTCAGATAACGCCACATGTCACTGGCCCCCCGCGAGGTGGTGCAGGGCACTCATCTGCTGGTTGGTCAGCGGCTTGGCCGAGACCTCCCACCAGGTGTCGAGGCCTTCGCTGTAAATCGGTTGCACCGACGGCCTGCCGAAGCGGTTCTGATACACCGTCGGCGTGCCTTTGGAGTAGTAGTTGGGAATCATGTAGTCACCCCATTGCAGCACCCGGTCGAGGGCGCGGGCGTAACGCACCATGGCGTCGCGGGTATTGGCCTGGACCAGGCCGTCGATCAGCCGGTCTACCGCCGGGTCCGCCAGCACCATCGAATTGGAGCTGCCGACTTGTGTGGCGCTCTGCGAGGCATACAGGCTGTACAGCTCGCGGCCCGGCGAGACGATCGGATCGCCGCTGCGGGGGAAACTGGTGACGATCATGTCGTAATCCCGGGCGTTGAGCCGGTTGATGTACTGCGCCGAATCGATGCGCCGCAGATTCAGGGTGATGCCGATCTGCGCCAGGGTGCGTTTGTAGGGCAGCAGCATGCGGTCGAAGCCGCCCTGGCCGTCGAGGAAGGTGAATTCGAAGGGCTCGCCGGCGGCGTTTACCAGGCGGTTGTTTTTCGGCATCCATCCGGCCTCCGCCAGCAGTTTCAGCGCCTGCAACTGCTTGTCGCGGATGTAGCCGCTGCCATCGGTTTTCGGCGCCTGATAGACCCGGCTGAAAACCTCGTCCGGAATCTGTCCGCGCAGCGGTTCGAGGATCGCCAGTTCGCCAGCGTCGGGCAGGGCGGTGGCGGCCATTTCACTCTTCGGCCAGTAGCTGTTCTGGCGCACGTAGAAGCCGCGCATCATTTGCTTGTTGGTCCACTCGAAATCCCACAGCAGGCTCAGCGCCTTGCGCACCCGGTGATCCTTGAACAACGGGTTCTGCAGGTTGAACACAAACCCCTGGGCGCTGGTCGGTTTGTCCGGGGCGAGAATCGCCTGTTGCAGGCGTCCGTCACGCAGGGCCGGGCTGTCGTAGCCGACCACGTAGCCGGATGAAGAAAACTCGCGGTTGTAGTCGAACGCCCCGGCCTGCAGCAGTTGCCGGGCGACGTCGGTGTCGCCGTAGAAGTTCACGGTCAGGCTGTCGAAGTTGTACATCCCGCGACTGACCGGCAAGTCCTTGCCCCACCAATCCGGATCGCGCTGGAAACCGATGCTGCGCCCCGCATCGACCTTGCTCACCCGGTACGGGCCGCTGCCCAGTGGTGGTTCGAAGCCGCCGCCGTTGGCGAAATCGCGGGTTTTCCACCAGTGCTCGGGCACCGGTCGCAGCGACGCCAGATCCAGCGCCAGGGTGCGGTTGAGGTTGTTCTTGAAGGTGAAGCGAATCTGTCGCGGGCCTTCGATCAGTACGTCCTGCACATCGGCGTATTGCTGGCGATAACTCAGGCTGCCCTTGGTCATCAGCAGCTCGAAGGTGTAGCGCACGTCCTCGGCGGTGATCGGCGTGCCGTCGGCGAAACGCGCCTCGGGATTCAGGTTGAAGCGCACCCACAGACCGCCGGGATCGCGCTCCATGGATTGCGCCACCAGGCCGTAGACGGTGTAGGGCTCGTCCAGCGAACGGAACGCCAGCGGCGAGTACACCCAGTCGTTGACCTGCACCACGGAAATGCCCTGATCGGCATACGGGGTGATGTAGTTGTACTGACCGATCTCCATTGAAGCGCGGCTGAGCGAGCCGCCCTTCGGGGCGTCGGGATTGACGAAGTCGAAGTGCTGGAAACCGGCGGGGTATTTCGGCGCCTCGCCGTACACCGTCATCGCGTAGCTGCCGGCGGCCAGCGCAGATGTCGCGTTGCACAGCAGCGCACTGCCGAGCAGCAGGCCGGCCATGTTGCGCAAAAAGTTCATGAGATCACTCCTCAAACCTCTGAAAGAACAAGGAACCCCTGTGGGAGCTGGCAAGTCGGCTCCCACAGGGTTATGCAGTGCTCGATCCTTAGAAGTGGTACGTCATGCGCGCAAACAGCGTGCGACCCAGCGGATCGGTGTAGCGCGGGTCATAACCGCTCTGGAAGTTGTAGGCCTGGTTGGAGAACGGTGGATCGCGGTCGAACAGGTTCTTCACTCCCGCATCCACGTCCAGCACCTTGTCGAAGGTGTAGCCGGCCGACAGGTCCCACACCGAGTACGACGCGACCCGCGCGTTGGTCTCGCGGTCGTAGTCGTTATAGCCGGTGGTGAAGCGGTTGGTCAGCGCCGCGCGGGCGGCGCCGAAGGTCCAGGAGCCGGTCAGGTTGTGTTTCCAGCGGGCAATCACCCCGTCACCCCGGAAGTCGCCGACCTTGTCGGTGAACGGGCCCTTGATGGTGCTCTGGAAGTCGTACTCGTCGACGTAAGTGCCTTGCAGGCCCAGACCGAACTGACCGTACGGCGTGTTCGGGAAGCGATAGTCCAGCGACACATCGACGCCATTGGTTTCGACGATGCCGAGGTTGGCGTTGCCGGTGACGATGTAGTTGAGCGTGCCGTCGGCGTTGCGCACGAAGCGGTCAGGGTAGCTGCCGGCCTGATCGAACACGGTGGATTCCGGGAACGGCTGGATCTGGTTGGAGATGTGAATCCACCAGAAATCCAGGCCTACGGACAGATTGTTGACCGGCTGATAGACAAAGCCCAGCGTCACGTTGCGAGCTTTCTCGGGTGCCAGGTCTTCGTTGCCGCCGATCTGGTTGAGGAACTGCTGACCGCAATCGCGCCCGCCGTTGCCGCCCGGTTGCACCACGCCGCCGGTACACAGCACCGGGTCGTTGTAGTAGCCCTGGGTGTAGGTGATGCTGCGCGGCGAATACAACTCATACAGCGACGGCGCGCGGAAGCCTTCGCTGTAGGCGCCGCGCACCACCAGTTCCTTGAGCGGCTGATAACGGAACGAATATTTCGGGTTGGTGGTGCTGCCGAAGTCGCTGTATTTGTCGTGACGCACCGCGGCGGACAATTCCAGGCTGTCGAGCACCGGCACGTTGATTTCCGCGTAGGCGGCTTTCACGCTGCGGTCGCCCTCGACACTGCCGGCCGGGTCGATGCCCAGGCTCTGGATGTCGCCGGCAAAGGCTTCGAAATCCTGGTGGAATTTCTCTTTGCGGTACTCGCCGCCCAGCGCCAGACCCGACGGGCCGGCACCGAACCAGTCACCGATCTCGCGGCTGATCCGCCCGTCGAAACCGGCGACCCGACCGACCGCCGTGGAATAGGCGCCGTGGTAAGCGGCCTGATCGATGTATTGCTGACCGGCGCTGGTCTGCGGGCCGAACGGGTTGAGCAGGCCGCTGGCCAGACCGTCGATCATCGCCTGATCGCTGACGTAGCCGCTGGTGACGCTGGAGACGATCTTGTTCTGGTTGTACGAGGCGCCGACGTTGTAGTCCCAGCCGCCGACCAGGCCGTCGAAGCTCAGCAAAAAGCGCTGGCTGGTGTTCTGGTCTTTCGATTCGCGCGGGCCGGCGGCGGTTTCGCGCCAGTTCACGTCCACCGGTTGCGTCGGGTCGAGGGCGAAACCGGTGGGTGCCGGGGTGATGCCGTTGCCAGGGTAGTAGGGCGAGGACGAATCCAGGCTCAGGCCGGTCAATGGTGCAGGTCCCACGGCGGTGGCGTTGTTGTTGCGCGACCAGAAGTATTCGAGGTTGACGTTGTGGTCGTCGGCCAGTTTGCCGGTGGTCTTGCCGAAGAACGAAGTCTTCTCGGTCTCTGGCACCAGGTCGATGTACTCGCGGGTGCTGAAGCGGCAGAGGCCATCGCGGGCCACCAGGTTGGGGCCGTTGCAATTGCTGTTGGCCAGCGGGTTGGTGGCGTTGCCGTTCTGGCTGTAGTTGCCGGGGAACGCGGTGCCGGAGGTCTGGTCCAGGCCACGGCCGGGCACGTAGTCGCGGGCGAACGAACGGTCGTTGGCGTCGAGGTTCTGCTGCTTGTTGTAGTTGAACACGCCGAGCACGTTGAAGCGGTCCTGCTCCAGGTCGCCGTAGCCCCAGCTGGCGCTCATGTCCTTGGTCGCACCGCCGCCGCTGTGGGTCGGGGTTTCGCCGCCGAGGGTGAGCTGGCCGTCGGTCATGGATTTTTTGGTGATGAAGTTGATCACGCCACCGATGGCGTCGGTGCCGTACAGGGCCGAGGCGCCGTCGCGCAACACTTCCACGCGCTCGATCGCGGCAAACGGGATCATGTTCAGATCCACCGCGCCGCCGGCCGAGTTGGTGCCCGACAGGGCGTTGTTGGCCAGCCGGCGACCGTTGAGCAGCACCAGTGTCTTGTTCGCGCCGATGCCGCGCATGTCGGCGAACGAGGCGCCGCCGGTGGCCGAGCCGACCGAGCCAGCGCTGTTGTTGATCGACTGGCTGCCGGTGATGCGCTGCACCAGTTCGGCGGTGGTGGTCACGCCCTGTTTGCGCAGCTCATCGGCCTTGAGCACGGTGATCGGCACCGCCGTTTCCGCGTCGACCCGACGGATCGCCGAACCGGTGACTTCGACCCGTTGCAGTTGCGTGGTCGGTGCGACCACCGCAGCGGCGGCCGGGGCGTTGTTGTCGTCCTCGGCCGCCTGAACCCCGGCGCCCATCCCCATGGCCACCAGGTACAACGGAACGAAACGGTGGCGGGAAATCGTCGCCACCAGAGGTTTGAGCGTGAAGCGTGGAGTGTTCATCAGCATGGTTGTTTCCGACTTTGTTAGACGTTTATCGAAATGGCCTTGTGAGCCCTCTTTGCGCGGAGCACGGTGGTGCCGCGCCGCGAAAACCACTTTCTTCAAGCAAGCCGATCCCCTCCGAAGACGCGCTGCGTTTTTCGGTCGGCCGATTGCGACGGGATTCAACGAGCGGTGCCGGGCGCGTCCCTCACTGCGCGCCCGGCACCGCCGTCAGCGGGTGGTCATCACCGATATCTTGGTGATGCCCGAGCGCTCGATGGACGCCATGGCTTTGGCCACCTGGCCGTAATTCACGGCGGAGTCGGCCTGCAGCTGCACGCGCACTTCGGCGTCCTTGGCCTTGACCTCCTTGAGGCTGGCCTCCAGTGATTCCGGCGCCAGCTCGGTCTTGGCCAGGAAGAACTTGCCGTCCTGATCCACGCTGACCACCACCGGATCTTTCTTTTCGGCGGGGGCGACGGCGTCGGTTTTCGGCAGGTTGACCTTGATCGCGTTGGTCATCAGCGGAGCGGTGACGATGAACACCACCAGCAGCACGAGCATCACGTCCACCAGCGGCGTGACGTTCATTTCGCTGAGCACTTCATCGCTGTCTTGAGTGGAAAAGGACATCAGCTGGCCTCCCGCACGGCGGCCGTGGATTTGGCGATTGCCTGGCGGCTGATGGAAAACGCGCTGCGCGAGGCGAGGGCGTCGAAGTCGTGGGCGAAGTCATCCATGTCTGCCGAGGCCAGCTTCAGGCGTCGCAGGAAGAAGTTGTAAATCAGCACCGCCGGCACCGCGACGGCAATCCCCACACCGGTGGCGATCAGCGCGTGGCCGATGGGCCCGGCCACGGTTTCCAGACTGGCCGAACCGCTGGCGCCGATGCTTTGCAGGGCTTCCATGATTCCCCACACGGTGCCGAACAGGCCAATGAACGGCGCGGTGCTGCCGATACTGGCGAGGATCGCCTGGCCGTTTTCCAGCGAGCGGCGTTCCTTCTGGATCTGTTGGCGCAGATTGCGTTCCAGTCGGTCGGAACGGTTGATGGTGTGCGCCAGTTGCTGGGTGGTGCGCGGGGATTCTTCTACCAGCAGGGCTTCGAACCCGCTGCTGGCGATCCGCGCGAGCGAGCCCGGATATTGGCTGGCGTGTTCGGCGGCGGTGAGCAAATCCGGCGCGCCCCAGAAGGCTTTGCTGAACTGCCGGTTCTGGGTTTTCTGGCGCAGGTATTGCGCCGACTTGACCAGCAGGATCGCCCAGCTGACCACGGAAAACAGCACCAGCCCCCATAGCACGCCGGGGACAATCATCGAAGACAGAGAATCGTTCATGGCTACACCTCGCTTGCGTTAATCGGTTGTGAGTTCGGTTGTCGCGCCGTCATTGCGGCAATTTGAAATCGATGGTCTGGGTGGCGAAGCCGTCGATCGGTGTGTCGCCGCGTTTGGCCGGAATGAACTTCCAGGCCTTCACCGCCGCGACCGCCGCGTCATCCAGTTGCGGCTTGCCGCTGGACTTGGTCACCGTCACCGAGCCTGCGCGACCGTTCGCCAGCACCTGAATCCGCAGCACCACGCTGCCTTCCCAGTTGCGCCGCAGGGCCAGCGACGGGTATTCCGGCGGCGGGTTGCCGAGGCTGGCGAGGCCGGATATCGCCGCCGTCTCTTTCACCGGGCCCGGTGCCGCCGCAGGTGCCGGTGGCGCGATCGGAGTGGCCGGGGCGGCAGGCGCAGCCGGTTGTGCAGGGGCGGGCGGCGCTTTCGGCGGCTCGACCTTTTTCACCGGTTTGGGTTTCTCGACCGGTTTCGGTTTTTCGACCGGCTTGGGTTTCTCCACCGGTTTGGGCGGCGGCTTGACCGCGTCCTCGTCTTCCACCGGTTGTTCCGGCTCGGGCGGGGGCGGTGGTGGGGGCGGCGGCTCCGGTGTCGGCGGGGCCGGAGGTGTCGGGCTGGTCAGCTCGACGGTCATTTCCGGAATTTCCGGTGGCGTGGGCAGCGGCTCGGCCCTGGCCTGCTGGAAAAACCACCAGGCGCCGCCGTGTATCAACGCCGACACCGCTACCAGCAACAGCATCTGCTGTTTGTTCAGGCCGCCGGGCTGTGAAGTGTTGGCCTGATAGACGGGCCGATCCGCCACCGACGCAAGCGCTGCGTTCGGTAATGGCCCCGGCGGCGTTCTGTGCTTTACCGCATCGTTCATTAAAGCTCCCTCGGGTGGATGAAGGGCAATAAGGTGCCGTTCGAACAACACAGGGTTGTTCGAGTGAGTGGTCGCAACTTTCATACAGGTGTGCAGAAGCCGATAGTTGAACTATCTATTGAACAGGGCTTGTGCAGCTTGTTGCTTCAGTAATGCCGACTTCGATGGTTCATTGATCCGGTCCGTGGCTGTTCTTTTATAAGTGAGTGTGCAATTGAGTGGCGAACATCATTCTTGCCCTCATGGTTGATGCAATAGCAACCGCTGTGCCAAAGAGTGACCGATTGTGTAGCGGTTATTTTACGGATGATACCTGTGTCGCATTTATATAAGTTTCATTGAGTGCGCCGGTTTTCATGGGCGCATAACCTCCCGACGGCCCGGTTTGCAGGGCTTTTTTCGGGGCGAGACAGGCTTGGCGCGGTATCGCGCTGTTCAGCGAGATAGAGCGGCTGTTCTCGTGTCGGCCAGGACGCTTGATGGTGCGTGGCGGACTGATTTGGTGCGGGTCAGTGTTTTAGCGGGTCACAGGCGGTATTCCTTGTTCTTGTCTAAATAAAGTAAGGCTCGGGGTAATGATTGAAAGTGCAGTTTTGGTGCGCTTTGAACATTAAAGCCGAACGATGAAAGTTGTATCGATGTGCTGTCTGGAAGTTATTGTCGAACAATGTGTTGTTGCATTCATTAATGCAGCGCGCACGCAATGACTTCTTGCGTACTATTTAAAAAATAAATAGTGCAGGCGTTCAGGTAATAAAAGGAATGCACGGACTGTTCGCAGGACGAACACGGCGCAGGTACACGGGGACGCAGAGAAGAGTGTGGCGCAGCAGATGAAGATTCACGCGGTGAACTCCTTGTTGCCAGCTCGGATACGCGAACTTTTGGTTCGGTATCGCACCTTACAAGAACGCGGATAGCGTTCGCTGATTGCTCTTGGTGCGGGATGGGCACCGCCAGCGCTGTTTTGCGAGATCAGGGATTCGCAAGCTGCCGATCAATGCGCAATCCGTGCCAAATTCGATACAACAGCTATAAATAGGCCCAGGCAGGATGCCTTTCGCAGTGGAGGAGGGGTTATGTATCAGCTCTACGGACATCGCAATTCAGGGGCGGCGGCCATCGAGGCGGCGCTCGAGCTGTGCCAGGTGGCTTACCGCTTCATCGATATCGAGGCCAGCGCGGAAGCGGCGCAGGAGCTGGCGCGGCTCAACCCGCTCAAACAGATCCCGACCCTGCAACTGCCGGACGGCAGTGTCATCACCGAAAGTGCGGCAATCCTGATTCATCTGGGGTTGAGTTTCCCGCAATCCGGTCTGCTGCCCGCCACAGGCGCTGATCGGGATCAGGCGATTCGCGGTTTGGTGTACATCGTCAGCAATTGTTACGCGGCCATCGGCGTCATTGATTACCCCGAGCGCTGGCTGGTGATGCCGGACGAGGCCTCGCGGCAGAATCTGATGGCGGGTGCGCGGGAGCGACTGCACTGGACCTGGGAGGTGTTTGCCGACCAGTTCTCCGCCGAGCTGTACCTGGACGATGAAACGCCAGGGGCGCTGGATGTGCTGGCAGCGGTGGTCACGCGCTGGGCCGGTGCCCGCGAACACCTGCGCCAGGCCCGCCCCGGTTTCCATGCGTGGCTGCAGCGCATCGACCGGCACCCGGTACTGGCGCCGGTCTTTGCGCGGCATTGGCCCGCTTAAGAAATCGAATCAGATGATGATCGTTCCCACGCTCTGCGTGGGAATGCAGCCCGGGACGCTCCGCGTCCCAAAGCGTGACGCAGAGCGTCACAAGAGGCATTCCCACGCGGAGCGTGGGAACGAACATCAGGAGCGTGGGAACGATCAGGGTGGCGGCATCACTCGCCGCGAATGTACTGCTCCAGCTGTTTGATCAGCTCGGCCTGTTCGGCGATCGCTTCCTTGACCAGGTCGCCGATCGACAGCAGGCCGATCAGTTTGCCGTCCTCCACCACGGGCAAGTGACGCAGGCGTTTGTCGGACATGATGCCCAGGCAGGTGTCGACGGTCTGGTGAGTGTCCACCGTGATCACGTTCGCCACCATGATGTCGCGCACCGGCGTGCCCACCGACGAGCGCCCGTGCAGCACCAGTTTGCGCGCGTAGTCGCGCTCGCTGATGATACCCACCACTTTTTCGTCTTCCACCACGAGCAAGGCGCCGACGTTCTTCTCGGCCATTTTCATCAGCGCTTCGAGCACCATGTGATCGGGCTTGATCTGGTGCACTTCCTGATTTTTCTGATCTTTGAGCTTGAGCAGTTGGGCGACGGTTTTCATGGCGGTTACTCAGGTGTTGTCGTTGTTCTTCAAGCATCGTAGACCGTGGCGCACAGAGCAAGGTCGCAAAACGGCAGATAACACGCAAAAAACGTCATTTGACCGGGTTTTTCATGGCGAGGCCTTTGTCACCGGTTACGGCAATGCCGCGTAGAATGCCCGTCTGAATCAATTCTTGAGGTCGCAGTGGTGGATTTACAGCAGGGTTTTGTCCTGACCCGGCATTGGCGCGACACCCCGGCCGGCACTGAAGTCGAGTTCTGGCTGGCGACTGACGCCGGCCCGCGCCGTGTGCGTCTTGCGCATCAGTCGTCGGTGGCGTTCATCCCGGCGGCGCAGCGTGAGCAGGCCGAGCGGGTGCTGGCGGACGAAAAGAACGTCGAACTGCGCCCCCTCGCTTTGCAGGATTTCGAGCATCGCCCGGTGCTTGGGCTGTATTGCCAGCAGCACGGTCAGTTGATGCGCCTGGAGACCGCGCTCAACCGCCACGGTATCGACGTCTACGAAGCCGATGTGCGACCGCCCGAGCGTTACCTGATGGAGCGTTTCATCACCGCGCCGGTGTGGTTCGGCGGCACGCCCGATGCCGACGGTATGTTGCTCGACGCCCACCTCAAGCCTGCGCCCGACTATCGTCCGCAATTGCGCCTGGTCTCGCTGGACATCGAAACCACCGAGCAGGGCGAGTTGTATTCCATCGCGCTGGAGGGCTGCGGTGAACGCCAGGTGTACATGCTCGGCGCACCGAACGGCGATGACAGCATCGTCGATTTCGACCTTGAGTATTGCGAATCGCGCACCCTGATCCTCAAGAAACTCAACGACTGGTTCGCCCGTCACGACCCCGACGCGATCATCGGCTGGAACCTCGTGCAGTTCGACTTGCGCATTCTCCATGAACACGCCCGACGCCTCGGTGTGCCGCTCAAGCTCGGGCGCGACGGTGAGGAAATGCAGTGGCGCGAACACGGCAGCCGTAATCATTACTTCGCAGCGGCGGCGGGGCGGTTGATCATCGATGGCATCGAATCCCTGCGTTCGGCGACCTGGAGTTTCCCCTCGTTCAGCCTGGAAAACGTCGCCCAGACTCTGCTCGGCGAGGGCAAGTCGATCGACAACCCGTACCAGCGCATGGACGAGATCAACCGCATGTTCGCCGAGGACAAACCGGCGCTGGCCAAGTACAACCTCAAGGACTGTGAACTGGTCACGCGGATATTTGCCAGGACCGAGCTGCTGAAGTTTTTGCTCGAGCGCGCGAGCGTCACCGGTTTGCCGGCGGATCGCAGCGGCGGCTCGGTGGCAGCGTTCACGCACTTGTATATGCCGTTGATGCACCGTCAGGGTTTTGTGGCGCCGAACCTTGGTACCAATCCGCCGCAGGCCAGCCCCGGCGGATTTGTCATGGACTCGCAACCGGGGCTGTACGAATCGGTGCTGGTGCTCGACTACAAGAGCCTTTATCCGTCGATCATCCGCACCTTTCTGATTGACCCGGTGGGCTTGATCGAAGGCTTGCAGCATCCGGATGACGCCGATTCGGTGCCGGGTTTTCGCGGTGCGCGGTTCTCTCGCACCCGGCATTGCCTGCCGTCCATCGTCGCCCGGGTCGCCGAGGGCCGCGAGACCGCCAAACGCGAGCACAACGCGCCGTTGTCCCAGGCGCTGAAGATCATCATGAACGCCTTCTACGGCGTGCTCGGCTCCAGCGGTTGCCGGTTTTTCGATACGCGACTGGCGTCCTCGATCACCCTGCGCGGCCACGAAATCATGCTGCGTACCCGGCAGTTGATCGAGGCGCAGGGCCACGCGGTGATTTATGGCGATACCGATTCGACCTTCGTCTGGCTGCGTCGCCCCCACGGTCAGGAAGAGGCGGCGAACATTGGCCGGGCGCTGGTGCAGCACGTCAACGACTGGTGGCGCGAGCATGTGCGTGAGCAGTACGGGCTGGAAAGCGCCCTCGAATTGCAGTTCGAAACCCACTACAAACGGTTCCTGATGCCGACCATTCGTGGCGCGGAAGAGGGCAGCAAAAAGCGTTACGCCGGCCTGGTGACCCGCGCCGACGGCAGTGAGGAAATGGTCTACAAAGGCCTGGAGACCGTGCGCACCGACTGGTCGCTGCTGGCCCGGCAGTTTCAGCAGGAGCTTTACGAGCGGATTTTCCAGCGCAGGCCGTATCAGGATTACGTGCGCGAGTACGTGCGCAAGACCCTGGCCGGTGAGTTCGACGAGCGACTGGTCTACCGCAAGCGCCTGCGCCGCACCCTCGACGACTACGAACGCAACGTACCGCCGCATGTTCGTGCCGCGCGGCTGGCCGACGATTACAACGCGCAACACGGTCGCCCACGGCAATACCAGAACGGTGGCTGGATCAGCTACGTCATCACCCTGGCCGGCCCCGAGCCGCTGGAAGTGCGCCGCGCGGCCATCGACTACGACCACTACATCACCCGCCAGCTGCAACCGGTGGCGGATGCGATCCTGCCGTTTGTCGACGACGATTTCTCAACCCTGATCGGCGGGCAACTGGGCCTGTTTTGAGTCCAGCAGTTGCAGGGTCCATTCGTCCTGGATGCCGTGGAAATAACGCTCGAGCGCCTGATGCCAGAGACTGTCGTCGTCCGCGAACTGGGCGAACAACGTCATCGATGAGTGGAATTTCAGATCGTCCGGGTGGCCGAAGATGTCGGCAATCGAGCGTTGCTGCACATTCAGTACAAGCTGCGTGCAGGTCCGCAGCCGGGCGCCGAGCAGTTCATGAGCCAGATAGGCTCGGGCTTCCCCGGCGGAGCTGATGGCGAACCGCCGCGACATCTCGCTGCCCCCGAGCCCGGCGAACTGCGGGAACACGAACCACATCCAGTGGCTGCGTTTGCGGCCCTCGTCGAGCTCGCGCTGGACCCGTTCGAACACCGGGTCCTGGGCGAGCACGAAGCGTTGCAGGTTGAATGGATCGTCCTGATCAGTGCTTCTCATGGCGAAGCCCTCTGTCAGTCGGCGGTGGCTCAGACCATGGCCAGCCGCTGCTTGCGTTGTGGCGCGTGAAACGCCTGGTCCAGCGCCGCCAGATCCCCTGCATCAAGTTGCAGCTGCGCCGCCTGTGCATTGAGCTGCACGTGTTCCGGGCGCACGGCCTTGGGAATCGCAATCACGCCATCCTGACGCAGAATCCACGCCAGCGAAACCTGTGCCGGGGTCACGCCGTGACGAGTGGCAATCTGTTTCAGCACCGGCTCGGCCAGCATCGCACCGCCCTGGCCGATCGGGCAGTACGCCATCAACGGCATGCGCGCTTGCTGGCACCACGGCAGCAGGTCGAATTCGATGCCGCGTTCCTCCAGGTTGTACAGCACCTGATTGGTGGCACAGACCGAACTCGACAGTTCCTCAAGATCGTCGACATCTAAGTTCGAGACGCCCCAACGGCCGATCTTGCCGTCTTCGCGCAAACGCTCGAAGGCCTCGACGGTTTCGTCCAGCGGATACTGGCCGCGCCAATGCAGCAGATAGAGATCGATGTAATCGGTGTCGAGCCGGCGCAGACTGCGCTCGCAGGCCTGGGGAATGCCTTTGCGGCTGGCGTTGTGCGGGTAGACCTTGCTCACCAGGAACACTTGATCGCGCAGGCCGGCAATGGCCTCGCCGACCACGCTTTCGGCACCGCCCTCGGCGTACATTTCGGCGGTGTCGATCAGGGTCATGCCCAGTTCGATACCGCTGCGCAGGGCGGCCACTTCACGCTTGTGCGCCGAGCGGTCTTCGCCCATGCGCCAGGTGCCCTGGCCAATCACCGGAACCTGCACGCCAGCCAATTCGAGGGTACGCATTCAAACCTCCTTTCTGAAACGGTCGATACCTTGAGTGGGCAGCAGGATAGCCCACGGGTTCCGTCCGGTTCCAGAAAGGAGGCGGGAGTGGTTACCTGGCGGAGAACTTCAACACCACGCTTTGGGTATAGGTCTGGCCGGGATCGAGGCGGGTACTCGGGAAGTTCGGCTGGTTCGGCGAATCCGGGTAGTGCTGGGTTTCCAGGGTGAACGCACCCCAGTGCGGATAGACCTTGCCACCCTTGCCCTTGACCGTGCCGTCGAGGAAGTTGCTGGTGTAGAACTGCACGCCAGGTTCGGTGGTGAACAGTTGCAAGTGGCGGCCCGATTGCGGGTCGCTGACTTCGGCGGCGAGTTTGCTGACGTCACCCTTGGTGTCCAGCGCCCAGTTGAAATCGAAGCCACCCTGTTTCTCTTCGGCGAATTTCAGTTGCGGATGATCGGCCTTGATGTGCTGGCCGATGGCGGTGGGTTTGGTGAAGTCCATCGGCGTGCCGGCCACGGGGGCCAGTTCGCCGGTCGGGATCAGTTTGGCGGTGACCGGGGTATAATGGCTGGCGTGCAGGGTGGCGACTTGCTTGAGGATGTCGCCATTGCCGGCGCCGGCGAGGTTGAAGTAGCTGTGGTTGGTCAGGTTGAGCACCGTGGGTTTGTCGGTGCTGGCCTTGTAGTCGATGCGCAGCTCGTTGGAGTCGGTGAGGCGGTAGGTCACTTCGGTGGTGAGATTGCCGGGGAACCCCATTTCACCATCCGCCGACAGGTAGGTCAGGGTCACGCCCACCGAATCCTTGTCTTTGGTTTGCGTTGCCTTCCAGACCTTTTTGTCGAAACCCTGAGTGCCGCCGTGCAAGGCGTTGGTCTTGTCGTTCTGTGGCACTTGATAGCGTTTGCCGTCGAGTTCGAAGGCACCATCGGCAAGACGATTGCCGAAGCGGCCGATGGTGGCGCCGAAGTACGCGGTGCCTTTCTGGTAACCCTGCACATCGTCGAAGCCGAGGACGATGTCGTCGAGCTTGCCGTGTTTGTCCGGCACTTGCAGCGCCTGCAAGGTGGCGCCGTAGGTGATGACCGTGGCCTGCATGCCGTGGCTGTTGCGCAGGATGTATTGCTCGACGGGCGTGCCGTCATTGGTCTTGCCGAAGGCTTTGTGTTCGCTGGACAGGCCGGCGGCCTGGGCGGAGAGAGTGGCGATCATCAGGGACAGTCCGAGGCCGCAAAGTGAGTGTCGGGATTGAAGCATGGTTGACCTTCCTTTTTGTTGTTGTTTTAAAAATCTCTAAATAGTCATGCTAATTGATGTTCGAGTGAAGATTTATAGCGGATTAAACGGTTAATGCAAAAATAAAGTCGGACTAAATTCCTTGGGCAGTGTGAACCGAAGATCGGGAATCCACGCCGGCACTGCACTTTTGCGAAATCCCCGGCTCTATCCATGGCCAGGGTGCGGTGACTTCCGCCGCACAGGAACGTGTCCGTCAAAGAATTCATGCCGAGAGTTTTGCACCCCATCGCTGCATTCATTCATCGCCCGTGCCTGCTGCTGGCCTGCCTGTCGACGCTGTTGCTCGGCGGTTGCAGCCATCAGGACGGCAACAACTTCATCACCCAGATGCGCGAGGGCAGGCCGCAGGAGTTTCTTCAGACCAGCGTCGATCGCATGGCCACGCTGGCGATGCGCGACAACCTCGACAGCCTCTATCGCTTGATGGGCAAGTTGTACCTGCGCAACCCGGACGAGTTGCGCAAATCCGGTTTTCTCGACATTCGTACCGCGGTCAAACAAGTGCGGCTGGCCGTCGAACAGCAACAACCGTTGCCGACCCTCGGCGGCAAAAAAGACCTGGCCGCGCTGAGCTATGCCATGAGCCCTGAATTTCTCGGCGACCGGGTCGGCGCGTTCATCTATGCGATCGGCAGCATGCTGGTCACCGCCCACGGCAACCGCACCGAGTTCTACATGACCGATGCGATCAACCCGACCTTCGTCAACAACGCCGCGCGCAACATCGAGAAAGCCACGTGGATCCTCGCCCAGCGGCAGAACAAGGAAGGCCAGCCGCTGCTGTTCTCCAACGAGATTTCCGAGGAGGGCAGCAATCTGAGCTTCGCCACGGAGTTCGGCAAAATCGTGGCGCGTCTGGATCTGCTGACCCAGATGCTCGACGAGCGCTACCGGCGCATCGGCCTGAATTACGCCCAGAGCCTGCTGTTTTTGAATTTCTTGCCCGTGCAGTGAGCTTGGTCGGGTAGAGTGGCGGACGATTGTTTTTGTATACAATTTTCTGTCCGATTTGACTCAAAGGGAGCTGCACCCGTCATGACCGACCCCGCAAGCGCCGAATACTCGAACCTGGAACGAGCCGCCCGCACGGACAAACTGCCTTACGCCGCGCTGCTGGCGTTTGCCATGACCGGCTTCATCGCCATCCTCACCGAAACCCTGCCCGCCGGCCTGTTGCCGCAGATCGGCGCCGGCCTGGGCGTCAGCGAAGTGCTGGCCGGGCAACTGGTGACGCTGTATGCGCTGGGCTCGATTGTCGCGGCGATTCCGCTGACGGTCGCCACCCGCGGCTGGGGGCGCAAGCGGGTGCTGCTGATGACAGTCGGCGGGTTTCTGCTGTTCAACACCATAACCACCTTTTCCAGCTATTACGGTTTGACCCTGGCCTCGCGGTTTCTGGCCGGGATGGCGGCGGGGCTGTCGTGGGGGATCATGGCCGGTTACGCGCGCGGAATCGTGCCGGTGCATCAGCAAGGTCGGGCGCTGGCGATTGCCATGCTCGGCACCCCGGTGGCCCTGTCGCTGGGCACGCCGGCCGGCACCTGGCTGGGCAATGTCATCGGCTGGCGCGCCTCGTTCGGGATCATGTCGGCACTGGCGCTGGTACTGGCGGCCTGGATCGTCATTGCCGTGCCGGATCGTCCCGGCCAGGCCCGTGCCGAACGGTTGCCGTTGATGCAGTCGCTGCGTTTGCCCGGTGTACGCCCGGTGTTGTTCGTGGTGCTGACCTGGATGCTCGGCCACAACATTCTCTACACCTACATCGCGCCGTTTCTGACGCAGGCCGGTCTTGGCGAGCGGGTTGACCTGGTACTGCTGGTCTTCGGCCTGTGTTCGTTGCTGGGGATCTGGATCATCGGCCTGCTGGTGGATCGCTGGTTGCGCGGACTGGCGCTGATCAGTCTCGCGGTGTTTGCCGTGACCGCGCTGGTGCTGGCACTGGTCGCCCCATCGCCCTGGCTGATGTATGCGTGCATGGCGGTATGGGGCCTGTCGTTCGGCGGCTCGGCGACGTTGCTGCTGACGGCCGCAGCGGACGCTGCCGGGGAACATGTGGATGTGGTGCAGGCAATGCTCACCACCTCGTGGAACGTGGCGATCGCCGGCGGCGGCTTGTTTGGCGGCTTGCTGCTGGACCGGGCAGGGGCGATGTCGTTTCCGTGGGCGTTGCTGATCCTGTCGCTGATCGCACTGGCTACCGTCTGGCTCAACAGCACCCACAGTTTCAAACCGGGCCGGCGGCGGCACTGACAATCAAGAAATGGCATAACGATAGATCGGATCGATATAGGTGGTTATAAGAAAAATCGCTATGCTGCGGGCCAGATTTTTCCTGTTGTCTTCTGGATGTCTTCATGGAATTGGCAAATTTCGGCCTGGTGATTGCCGGGCTGGTGGTGGGGTTCATCGTTGGCATGACCGGTGTTGGCGGCGGTTCGTTGATGACGCCGATCCTGCTCTGGTTCGGCATCAATCCGGCCACGGCGGTGGGCACGGATCTGCTGTACGCGGCCATCACCAAATCCAGCGGCGTGCTGGTGCACAGGAAAAACAAGAATATCGACTGGGCCATTACCGGCTGGCTGACCCTGGGCAGTGTCCCGGCGGTGGCGATGACTTTGTGGTTCCTCAGCACCCTGCACACCGCGCCGGACGCGATGAACGCCATCATCAAGCAGGCACTCGGCTTCGTGCTGTTCGCCACCGCGCTGGCGATTCTGTTCAAGAAGCGCCTGCTGGAATTCGCCCACAAACGTGCCGGCGGTAACTACAACCCCAGCGGCGCGCGCCTGAATGTCATGACCGTGATCACCGGTCTGATCCTCGGCACCATGGTCGCCCTGACCTCCATCGGCGCCGGCGCCCTCGGCACCGTCGCGCTGTTCATCCTTTATCCTCTGCTGCCGACCCGCCGCCTGGTCGGCACCGAAATCGCCCACGCCGTACCGCTGACCCTGGTCGCCGGCCTCGGCCACGCGAGCATGGGCAACATGGACTGGGGCGTGCTGGGTTTCCTGCTGGTGGGCTCGTTGCCGGGCATCTGGCTCGGCAGCCACCTGACCGGCCGCGTCTCCGATGAGCTGCTGCGCCCGTGCCTGGCGACGATGCTGGTGTTGATCGGTTACAAGCTGGCGTTCTGATCGGCGAGCATCTATGACCCCGAAGGCTCAAGCATCCGGCTGACGCGGTCATAAAAGGTAAACAAACGGGCGACAGGATCGCGCCCGTCCGGTTGCGCAAAACCGGTGCTGACCTAAGCTTTGGGCAAGGCGAAACACTTTTGCCGGGCACCACCCGGAACAATCGCCGCGATGCGCAATCATTAGAGCGTGGATATCAAAAGGAGATGCGCATGCTCATCAGGTCACTGACCCTGACACTCTTGCTGGCGATTGCCGGCCCCCTGTTCGCCGCCGACGGCGATTCCCCTCTGGACGTCGACAAGGGCATTAACCGCCCGGTGATCGTGATCGCTTCCAGTACGGTCGATTCTTATTGGGTCAGCCTGAAAAAAGCGCTGGACGACCCGGCCAACAAACAAGGCATCGCCGACCGCAAGATCAAGGTCTACACCATCCTGAGCATGAGCGGTCAGGTCGATGGCAAAAGCATGGAGCAGCAGCAGACCATGGCGTTGCTGCGCTCGCTGAAGCTGGGCGCCGGGGCGTATCCGAAAGTGTTTCTGGTGGGCAAGGATGGTGAGACCAAACTGTCGGCTTCGGGGGAGGAAGCCGCGACGGTCGACCTGAAGAAAATTTTCGACACCATCGATGCGCTGCCTGCCGCCGAGAAAGAAACCACTTCCACCGTGGTGACGGCGCCGGCTGCTGCAGAACCGGCCCCGGCCAAAGGCGCGAAAGGGACAAAACCGACGAAGCCGACCAAACCGGCCAAGCCACCGGAAATGCCGGATGATTGAAGGCCTGATTCAGGCGGGAACAGAAAGGAAAAATGGGCGACCTTCTCAGGTCGCCCGTTTTTTATGGCGTGATTACCGGGTCAATTCCCCGAGAATCCTGTGCGCAATCTTCACCCGCTCTCCATTCGGATAATTGCGGTTCGCCAGAATCACGATCCCGACTTTTTTCGATGGCACGAACGCGACATACGCGCCGTAGCCAGCGGTGGAACCCGTCTTGTTCAGCAGTACGTTCGCCGGTTCAGGCTGTGGCGGATTCAGCCATTTGACCTTGTGCGGTTCCATGGCCATTGGCGTCGAGTTGCCGTCCAGCAGGCGGTCGAGGCTGATCGGGTAGGTGTAGCGTTCCCAGCCCAGGCCCTGGGTCATGTCACCAACGGTGTAGTAGCCGGTGTGGGTGAGGGCGATGGCTTTTTGCAGCGGTGTTTCGAGTTTGGCGCTGTCGAGGTTGGCCTGGACGAATTGCAGCAAGTCGGCGGCGCTGGTTTTCACGCCATAGGCTTCGGAGTCGAGGGCGCCGGGGCTGACTCGAATCGGTTTGTTGTTCTTGTCATAGCCCTGGGCATAGAGCTTTTGTTCAGACGCCGGCACCGACAGGTAGGTGTGCTTGAGCCCGAGTTTCGGCAGCAGGGTTTCAGTCATGACTTGATTGAATGGCTGGCCCAGGCTTTTCGCCGCCAGGTAACCGAACAAGCCAATGCTCGGGTTGGAATACAGACGCTGGCTACCGGCCGGAAACGTCGGTTTCCAGTGTTGGTAATAGCCGAGCATCTTGTCGGCAGAATCCGCGGCATCCGGAAATTGCAGTGGCAGGCCACCGGCGCTGTAGGTGCCCAGTTGCAGCAGGCTGATGTGGTCGAAGGCGCTGCCTTTCAGCTCGGGCCAGTGCTGGCTGGCCTTGTCGGAGAATTGCAGTTTGCCGCTGGCCTGGGCGTAGGCGGCGAGGGTTGCGGTGAAGGTTTTGCTCACCGAGCCGATTTCGAAAAGGGTGTTTTCATTCACCGCTTGCCCGGTGCTCTTGTCGGCGACCCCGTAGTTAAAGTAATGCGCCTTGCCATCGACGGTCACGGCCACGGCCAGCCCCGCGATGTCCTGTTGCTGCATGACTGGCGTCACAGTGGCCTTGACCAGCGCTTGCAACTGGTCGTCGGTTTGCGGGGCGGCCAGGCAAGTGGCTGCACCGAAGAGGAGTCCAAAAGCGCTGAAGGACTTGAGTTTGTTCAGGTTGATGGAAGACATGCTTGAACCACTCTCCATGAGTGTTGATGGTGTTATCCCGCTACACTGCGAGCGTTTTTTCATCGGGTTGCTGATCAGCGCCGCAAATCTAGGCAGTCCCGCGTCTTTCGACAAACGATGAAATCTCGGACGAGCCATTAGAAAAATTTGGGATTTGGCATGATTCGACCTCAATTGCCATTAAATGCATTACGCGCTTTTGAAGCTTCCGCGCGCCACCTCAGTTTCACCCGTGCCGCCGTGGAGTTGTGTGTGACTCAGGCGGCCGTCAGCCATCAGGTCAAAAGCCTGGAGGCGCAACTCGGCGTGATCCTGTTCAAACGCCTGCCCCGTGGGCTGATGCTGACCGGTGAGGGCGAAACCCTGTTGCCGGTGCTGACCACATCGTTCGATCATATTGCGCAAATGCTCGAGCGTCTGGCGGGCGGGCAATATCGGGAAATGCTTACGGTCGGTGCGGTGGGCACCTTCGCGGTGGGCTGGTTGTTGCCGAGGCTGGCGGACTTTCAGGCGAAACATCCGCTCATAGATTTGCGGCTGTCGACCAACAACAATCGGGTGGACGTCGCCGCCGAAGGCCTGGATTACGCGATCCGGTTCGGCGCCGGGGCGTGGCACGGCATCGAGGCGACCCGTTTGCTTGAGGCGCCATTGTCGGTGCTCTGCGTGCCGGAAATTGCCCGACAGTTGCACACGCCGGGGGACCTTTTGCAGCAACGTTTGTTGCGTTCTTATCGCACCGATGAGTGGCCGGAATGGTTTCAAGCGGCGGGTCTGGCGACGCATGCCGCGCCGCCCCAGAGCATTGTGTTCGACTCGTCGCTGGCGATGATGGAAGCGGCGCTGCAGGGCGGCGGGGTAGCGTTGGCGCCGCCGTTGATGTTTGCCCGGCAACTGGCGGCGGATTTGATCCGCCAACCCTTTGCCATCGAAATCACCACCGGCAGCTATTGGCTGACGCGCTTGCAGTCACGGCCGGAGACTTCGGCGATGGCAGCGTTCAAGCATTGGTTGCTGGAAATTTCAGACTAGTGAACGTCCTTGTGGGAGCGAGCTTGCTCGCGAAGACGGCCTCAAATTCGAAAAATTTATCGACTGACACTCCGCCATCGTCGGATCGCCGCCCGGAGCAAGCTCGACCCCACAGGGTATTGCGGTGAATCCGGCTTAGCGCACCAGACACGGCTTCTTGTTATCGAACGTCCAGCCCGGAATCAGAAACTGCATCGCCACGCTGTCATCCCGCGCACCCAGCCCCATGCCTTTATAGAGCTCGTGGGCCTTGGCCACCTGATCCATGTCCAGTTCCACGCCCAGCCCCGGTTTCTTCGGCACCTGTACGCAGCCGTCAACGATTTGCAGCGGCGCCTTGGTCAGGCGCTGGCCGTCCTGCCAGATCCAGTGGGTGTCGATGGCGGTGATGTCACCCGGTGCGGCGGCCGCGACGTGGGTGAACATCGCCAGGGAAATGTCGAAGTGGTTGTTGGAGTGCGAGCCCCAGGTCAGGCCCCACTCGTGGCACATCTGCGCCACGCGCACCGAACCCTGCATGGTCCAGAAGTGTGGGTCGGCCAGCGGGATGTCCACCGACTGCAACTGAATCGCATGGCCCATCTCGCGCCAGTCGGTGGCGATCATGTTGGTGGCGGTTTTCAGGCCGGTGGCGCGGCGAAATTCGGCCATCACTTCACGGCCCGAATAGCCGTTTTCCGCACCACACGGATCTTCGGCATACGCCAGCACATGATGCTGGTCGCGACACAGACGAATCGCTTCTTTCAGTGACCACGCGCCGTTTGGATCAAGCGTAATTCGCGCATCGGGGAAGCGCTCGGCCAGTGCTGTCACCGCTTCAATTTCGGCATCGCCGCTGAGCACACCGCCCTTGAGCTTGAAGTCCTTGAAGCCATAGCGCGCATGAGCAGCTTCGGCCAGGCGCACCACGGCGTCAGCGGTCATGGCTTGCTCGTGACGCACGCGGAACCAGTCGTTGTCGGCATCCGGTTCGCTGCGGTAAGCGAGGTCGGTTGCCCGGCGATCGCCCACGTAGAACAGATAGCCGAGCATCTTCACTTCATCACGCTGCTGGCCTTCGCCAAGCAGTGCGGCGACCGGCACATCGAGGTGCTGGCCGAGCAGGTCGAGCAGGGCGGCTTCGAGCCCGGTGACCGCGTGAATGGTGATGCGCAGGTCGAAGGTTTGCAGGCCACGGCCGCCGGCATCGCGGTCGGCGAAGGTCTGGCGCACCTGGTTGAGGATCTTCTGATACGTGCCGATCGGGTTGCCGACCACCAGGCTGCGGGCGTCTTCGAGAGTCTGGCGAATGCGTTCGCCGCCGGGCACTTCACCGACGCCGGTGTGGCCGGCGTTGTCCTTGAGGATGACGATGTTGCGGGTGAAAAACGGCCCGTGGGCACCGCTCAGATTGAGCAGCATGCCGTCGTGGCCAGCCACCGGAATGACTTGCATCTCGGTGATGATCGGAGCTTTGGCGATGTCGTGTGCGGTCATGTCGGGTTGTCCTTTCAAGCGTGTTTCGGCGCGGTATCGGCCACGGAGACGTCAGGTGCGGATTTGGGTGTCATGCGGGCGGCGAACACGATGATGGCGGCGATGATCGAGGTCGCGGCCAGGCCATAGAGGCCGCCCTGGATCGAGCCGGTGTGTTGTTCCAGCAAGCCGAAAGTGGTGGGGGCGACGAAGCCGCCGAGATTGCCCACCGAGTTGATCAGCGCGATCACGGCGGCGGCAATCCGCGCATCGAGATAGGCCTGCGGAATCGGCCAGAACAGCGACGATGCGGATTTGAAACCCAGCGCGGCAAAGCAGATCGCAACGAAGGCAAAAATCGGCCCGCCGGTGGTGGACATGAACATCCCCGCAGCGGCGATCAGCAACGCCGTGGCGACCCACGCCTGCTGGTGTTTCCACTTCGCCGAGAACGAGGCGAACGCGTACATGCCGATGATCGACAGCAACCACGGAATCGAGTTGAACAGGCCGACCTGGAAGTCACTCATCTCGCCCATTTTCTTGATGATGCTCGGCAGCCAGAAGGTCGCCGCGTAGATGGTCAATTGAATGAAGAAGTAGATCAGGCAGAACAGGATGATCTGGCGATCCTTGAGCAGTTTGCCCAGCGACGGCCGGATTGGCGTCGCGGCTTCGCGGGCCTTCTGTTCATCGTCGATGGCCTTGACCAGGGCGTCCTGTTCGGCGCGGGTCAGCCACTTGGCGTCGTGGGGTTTGGCGTCGAGCCAGAACCACACGAATACGCACAGGCAGACCGAGAACATCCCTTCAATGAAGTACATCCACTGCCAGCCGTGCATGCCCAGACCTTCGATCTGTAACAGCAAGCCGGACAACGGGCCGGAAATCAGCGAGGCCACCGCCGAACCGCTCAAGAAAATCGCAATTGCCTTGCCGCGCTCGGCTCCCGGCAACCAACGAGTGAAGTAGTAGATCACTCCGGGAAAGAATCCGGCCTCGGCCACGCCGAGCAGAAATCGCAGGATGTAGAAGTGGGTTTCGTTCTGGATGAACGCCATGCCGGCGGCCACCAGGCCCCAGGTGAGCATGATGCGGGTCAGCCAGATTCGTGCGCCGACCTTTTGCAGCAGCATGTTGGAAGGGACTTCGAACAGCGCGTAACCGATGAAGAACAGACCGGCACCGAAACCATAGGCCGCGGCACCGATGCCGAGGTCGTGTTCCATGTGGGTGCGGACGAAGCCGATGTTCACCCGGTCAATGTAATTGACGATGAACATGATGACGAACAGCGGCAGGACGTGGCGTTTGACTTTGGCAATGGCGGAGGACAGCGCGGAATTGGCGCCCTCGTTCATCCCGGCAATGGATGATTTCACTTGGTTTTCTCCCACTCGTTATTTTTATGCGGGGTTTGGCTGGATGTTGCGTTGTTGATAGACATCATACAACTGCGTTTTTTTGTCCTACAAGTGGGGGCGCTCAATCAAATTTATCTACGACGAAGGTTTTTTATTCTTTTCTGGATTCGAAGTGCCGTATTTATTGGGCTTTAAAGGGTGGTTGCGGGGTTGAACTGTGGAGTGCCAACCCAGTAAATGTGGAGTGGTGGCGTGAAAGGATTGAAAGTTCTCAAACGAAAAACGTTTGTTGTCATACAAGTTGAGCGCTTGAAATCATAGAGCTCATACAAGTCCTCGCCTGCAGTGCTACGATCGGAATGCCCCGTTCACCGGATCCGACCATGCAAGAAGACCTCGACGCCCCCGCCCGTAAACGCGCTCACAACCTGGCCCATGACCTGGTGGAGAAACTGACCCAGAGCATCCTGCTCGGCCAGATGCTGCCCGGTGACAAGTTGCCGTCGGAGAACTCGATCGTTCAGGAGCACGGCGTCAGCCGCACCGTGGTGCGTGAGGCGATTTCCAAATTGCAGGCGTCGGGGTTGGTGGAGACGCGGCACGGCATCGGCACCTTCGTGATCGAACGCGTGCCGGAGCAGGGGTTGCGGCTGAACGTCGACACCGCGCTGGGGGTGCGCAGTATTCTTGAATTGCGCATGGGGCTGGAGACGCAAGCAGCAGCGCTGGCCGCGCAGCGTCGTTCCGAACAGCAACTGTTGCAGATGCGTCAGGCGCTGGACGACTACCAGCGTCTATTGGCCAACAACGACAGTTGCGTCGAGGCCGATCGGCGCTTCCACCTGTTGATTGCCGAAGCCACCGGCAATGTCTGCTTCACCGAAATCATGCAGCATCTGGGCAGCGCGATGATCCCGCGCACTCGGGTCAATGCGGCCGAGCGAGGGGCGGTGGATTTGAGCAAGCTCGGGCAACTGGCGAATCTCGAACATGAAGCGATCCTCAACGCGATCAAGCGTCAGGACCCCGACGCGGCGCGCGCGGCGATGTGGCTGCACCTGACCAACAGTCGTGATCGGTTTTCAGCCACGAATTGAAGCCGCCGGTTCGATAGCTGCGACTAAACAGCGCCGAGATCGCGCATCAACAAGCCGAAGCGCAGATCCACCGCATCCGGAATCGGCAGATACACGGTGTGCCCATCCCCCGGGGCTACGTCGATGGTTTCGCCCTTGAGGTTCTGCAACTCATGCAGATCAAAATGGAAATTGCCCTTGGGTGTCATCAGTTCCAGGTGATCGCCCAGTGCAAAGCGGTTCTTCACTTTGACCTCGGCCAGACGATCCCGGCGCTCGCCGGTCAGTTCGCCGACAAACTGCTGACGCTCCGACACTGAGCTGCCGTTCTGGTAGTTCTGGTATTCGTCATGCACATGGCGGCGCAGGAAACCTTCGGTGTAGCCGCGCTGGGCGAGGGATTCAAGATCGGTCATCAGGCTGCGGTCGAACTCGCGGCCGGCCACCGCGTCGTCGATGGCCCGGCGATAGACCTGGGTGGTGCGTGCGCAATAGAAGTGCGATTTGGTCCGGCCTTCGATCTTCAGTGAGTGCACGCCCATGCGGGTCAGGCGCTCGACGTGCTGCACCGCGCGCAGGTCCTTGGCGTTCATGATGTAGGTGCCGTGCTCGTCTTCGAATGCCGGCATCAGCTCGCCGGGGCGGTTGGCTTCCTGCAACAGGAATACCTGATCGGTGGGGGCGCCGAGGCCGAGGGTCGGTTGCGGTTCGAAGGTCTGCACGATTTCGCCGAGCTGGTTTTCCGTGGCTTCCTGCGCCGAATATTTCCAGCGGCAGGCGTTGGTGCAGGTGCCCTGATTGGCGTCACGCTTGTTCATGTAGCCCGAGAGCAGGCAGCGGCCGGAATAGGCCATGCACAGTGCGCCGTGCACGAACACTTCCAGCTCCATGCCCGGCACCTGTTCGCGGATTTCGCCGATCTCTTCCAGCGACAGTTCACGGGACAGGATGATCCGGCTCAGCCCCTGTTGCTGCCAGAACTCGACGCTCGCCCAGTTCACCGTGTTGGCCTGCACCGACAGGTGGATCGGCATCTGCGGAAAGTGTCGGCGCACCAGCATGATCAGGCCGGGGTCGGACATGATCAGCGCGTCCGGCGCCATCTCGATCACTGGCGCCAGATCCTTGAGGAAGGTCTTCAGTTTGGCGTTGTGCGGCGCGATATTGACCACCACGTAGAAGCGTTTGCCCTGGGTCTGGGCTTCGCGAATGCCGAGCCCCAGATTGGCGTGATCGAACTCGTTGTTGCGCACCCGCAGGCTGTAGCGCGGCTGGCCGGCATACACCGCATCAGCCCCATAGGCGAAGGCGTAACGCATGGTTTTCAGGGTGCCGGCGGGGGCGAGCAGTTCGGGGGTGAAAGAGGTCGTCATGGCGGCGTCGGTCGCAAAAGCGCGGCAGGGTAGAGCAGTTGCACCGAGGGTTTATTGATCTGGATCTATGCTCCATGAAGAAACAGGGCACTCGCGCCGACGCTGGTTGACTAAACGGGACGGGCGCGGGTGGCGCCTGACTGACCTGGACCGGACATGAACCAAAAGAGTCTGCAATTCAAATCCCTCACCGTGCTGCTATTGCTGGTGACGGTCGCCTTTATCTGGATCCTGTTGCCGTTCTACGGCGCGGTGTTCTGGGCGGTGATACTTGGCATCCTGTTTGCGCCGATGCAACGCCGGTTGCAATTGAAATTCGGCTGGCAACGCAACCTGACGTCGCTGTGTACTTTGAGCATCTGCCTGGTGATCGCGATCCTGCCGGTGATCGTCATCGGCGTACTGCTGGTGCAGGAAGGGGCGACGCTCTACGACAACATCGAAAGCGGCAAGCTCGATATCGGCGCGTATCTGGCGCAGTTCAAGCACAGTCTGCCGCCGTACTTTCAGCACCTTCTCGACCGCTTCGGATTGGGCGAACTCAATGCCTTGCGCGAGAAGATCGTCAAGGCTTCGATGCAGGGCAGCCAGGTACTGGCAACTCAGGCATTCAGTTTCGGCCAGGGCACTTTCGAGTTCGTGGTGAGTTTCTTCATCATGCTGTACCTGTTGTTTTTCTTTCTGCGCGATGGTGCCGATCTGGCGCGCAAGGTGCGCATGGCGATACCGCTGGAAGAACATCACAAGCGTCGTTTGCAGCTGAAGTTCAACCGCGTGGTGCGCGCGACGGTAAAGGGCAACCTCGTGGTCGCGATTACTCAAGGGGCTTTGGGCGGGGCGATATTCTGGTTTCTCGACATTCCCAGTGCGTTGCTCTGGGCGGTGCTGATGGCATTTCTGTCGCTGTTGCCGGCAGTGGGTGCGGGGATCGTCTGGGCGCCGGTGGCCGTTTACTTCCTGCTCAGCGGGATGATCTGGCAGGGCGTGGTGCTGGGATTGTTCGGGGTGTTCGTGATCGGTCTGGTGGATAACCTGCTGCGCCCGATCCTGGTGGGCAAGGATACCCGGATGCCGGACTACATGATCCTGATTTCGACGTTGGGCGGAATGGCGGTGTTTGGCCTCAATGGTTTCGTGATCGGGCCGCTGATCGCTGCATTGTTCATGTCGAGTTGGGCGCTGTTCATCGAAACCAGACCAAAAGTGCAGTTGCCTTAAGCCTTGAACGGGTCGTTGAGCAGTTGTTGCGACAGCGCCTGCGCCGCTGGCAAGGACGTGAGCGGGCCGCTGACGGGCTCGCCGTCGCGCACCAGATACCAGCAGGCGAGCAGGCCCAACTCTCTGAGCGATGCGGGAACGGCGCTACCGATAACGGACATGATTTGAACCTGAGCCATGAAAAGTACCTCCATCAATCTGTGGAGCTACCTTAGGGAATTGGCCGTTTCAGGGACAATCAACGCTTTCGATAGTGGTCATTGATGCCAGTGAGGGCTGGCTCAATCCACCACTTGATCGAGCATGTGCATGATCTCGTGTTCGTTGAGAAAGCCCTTGCGTACCAGGTTTTCCGCCAGCAGCGAGAGAAATTTCGCCGTGCGGTGGCCTTCCAGGTGCTTGAGTTCGGTCAGGGTGTTGTAGACCTTGCTCGAAGTGCATAAGCCGACGATACGGTGAGGATTCTGTGTAGGCATTCAAGTCGTCCTTGTTGTTATCAACCTGTTGTATGCGGACGGATTCAGAGTGCAGTTCCGTCATGACAAATAGATGACCGTTGTGTTTTGCCCCTTACGGTCGAGTCCATCATGCCGACTTTAGCGGTTCAAACTGTCCCCACAACGACCTTGGCGAATTTTTTTCAGACCTTGGCCGACGGACGGTCAGCTTTCCCGGAGGCAATAAAAAGCCCCGCTATCAAGC
>NZ_JBWXMQ010000030.1:0-43107 GCF_056626735.1 Pseudomonas sp. 1
AGATCTACTGGACAGCCTGATGGCTGAAAACCCGTCGACCATCATCGGCAACATGATGCAGTGGTTGCAGGAAGAGCATGCAGACCTGTACTTCTCGTTCCCGGAATCAAACCTGCAAAAGAAAGTGGCGCGCTTCGTAAAACGCACGCCACTCACGGAAGAAAATTTTACCGGCCTGCTGAAGGCCCATCTGGAAAGTGAGGTAGATGTATGAGCCTGGGCGAAACTTTTATTTATCTCACCGAGAAACAGCCAGACCCGAAAAAGATAATTGCCGAGTTCAAAAATTGCCTCTCAGGTTATCGTTCCAAGGCCAGATACTTACCTGGCCTTGACGTGGAGCAACAGTTTCAGGTCGGTGACGAAGTATTAAAACCTGCGCCCAAGGACAGTAAAGAAAGGGCCGTAAACTATGCAACTTGTCCTGAAAATGGAAAGCTAACACTCATTCATAGCTTCGAGTCCGCAAGGTTCGTTCCTATTGGAAACACTCCAATCGAGCTAATACCCGTCGATAAAGAAAACAAACCGATGGGGCCCGCCCTAACGAAGAAAATCGGCCCTAGCGGTATTGAGGTTATTTCCGACCTCAAGCCGCACCAACGGTATCGGGTCTCCTTCTTTCCGAATCCGACACCTGCAGACCTTGAACGCCTGTTCAAATCCTATGATGACGTCATGGGTGACTTGACAAAATGGCTTGAAAATGAATGGAGCACAACATGCCTGCCACTCTGGAAGGAGCACAGCAACGCATCCTTGTCAGAAAAGCTCTGGCAGAAAATGCAGGCAGACTGGGATGGTTTCTGGAGTTTCATAATGAGCATTTGGAGCGACATCACGTCGCTCTACGACTTGGTTACTAACCCTCGAAAAAATTATGAAAAGCTCAAAAAGTACTTCACCGAAGAAGCCATCAAAAAGATATATAACTCATCGAAGGAGTCTCTCAGAACCGCATTCTTGATTGCATGTGATGAGCCACTTCTATGGGTTTATATCTCTGCGGTATGGGCTTGGGTCACTATGCTGCCACCGCAAACGCGCGCGCAAGTTGTCGCACGACTCAAGACTGAAATTGTTTACATTATTCTCGGGATTATCTTCACTGCCGGCCTTGGTGTTGCATTACGTGCTGGCGCCAAAACTGTCACATCAACGTTGCAGGCTGAAAAAGCTCTCAAACTGGTAGAGAAGCTCACCGCCAAGCTGATCGAAATCAGCCGCATTCGCTCAAAAGTACACGCGGAGGCAGCCGCCCCGTTGAGGCTTTCCGGCGTTGGAGTGACCAACTCAAGCAAAAAAGTCGCGGCAGAGATCTCACCTCACATGCCAGCTCAATCGGCCGTTCAGCCCAAACATCCCACACCGGCTGCGGGTGCCAAGGTTGAACCAGACGCGCAGATTCACACGCGAAGCAAAACCCAGAGTGAAACGCGTCTGGAACAAAAAGAGTCGGTTCAAAACGCTCCGGAACAGTCGAAGAATCCGGCGGAGCAACCCGCACAGTGCTCTGGAAAAACTTGCACCAATGGTGAGCCTGTCTCCATGGTCACGGGGGAGGAACTACTCACCCTGACTGATGGTGAACTATGCGGTTTGTTACGTCTGGAGTGGACACGCCTTTACCGAAGCAGTGCAGTCGAAATAGACAACCGTTTGGGGCATGGCTGGAGTCATTCGCTTTCTCATCGCTTGAAATTCGACGATGACGGTGTGCTTTGGACGGACAACGAGAACCGCCAGACCCGGTTCCCAATCCCGACTCAGCAGCGCCCCACTATCATCAATAGCCTCGCGGAGTCTGCGATTTACCTGGGCGATGCTCCAGGTGAGTTGATCCTCAACCAATCTGCAGAAGCCGATCGTTTTTATCATTTCCGGGCTGACCGTCTGACGACAATTAGCGACTCGTACGGAAATCAAGTACACATCAGTTATGACTTGGTTGGACGTATCCAGAGAGTTGACAATGGCGCTGGACGCGCATTGCTCTTTCGTTACGACGATCGCCACATCACCTCGGTAGATCATCAGCATCAACGAGCCGAGTATAACGAGCGTGGTGAGCGCCAGGATCCATGGCTGACTATTCAGACCCTCATCACCTATCGCTACAACGCGCAAAACCAGTTGGTATCCGCGACCAATGCGGCAGGTGAAACCGAGCATTACCGCTACAACGATCAGCACGTCATCCTTGAGCGGCAACTGGCCGGTGGCGCCAGCTTCTTCTGGGAATGGGAACGTGAAGGCAAACTCTCCCGTTGCGTACGTCATTGGGCCAACTATTCACAACTGGAAGCTCGCTACGAGTGGGATGACAAAGGCACGGTGACGGTTCACAACGCCGATGGCAGTGAACAGGTTTATGTGCACGACGAAAATGCACGCCTGCTCAGCCAAACCACTGCCGATGGTGCAGAAACGCAGAATGCCTATGACGATCAGGGACGCCTGGTTGCTGTAAAAGATCCAATGGGAGCCATCACCGAGTATCAATACAGCGACGCTGGTCGGTTAATAGCCGTATTTCCACCTGAGGATGAGCCGACTCACTACAACTACTTCAACGGCCAGCTCGTCGAAGTCAAACGTGGCAAGGCCCGTTGGCAATATTCTCGCAATACACAGGGAGATATCACCCAACAAATCGATCCTAATGGGAACGAGACTAATTTCACCTACGACCAAAAAGGTCGTCTGCTTGAGGTTCAGCATCAAGACGGCAGTCGCCATCAGTTGGGCTGGAATAATCTCGGTCAATTGCTTGAAGAACGCCTTCCGGATGGTGGTCAACGCAAGTACCGCTACGACGCACTTGGACGCCAGATCACGCGTCAGGACGAATTCGGAGCCATCACCCATTATCAATGGGACGCCGTCGATCGCCTTACCCAGATCACCCTCCCCGGCGGCGCCACCCGTGCCTTCACCTACAACCCGTACGGACGCGTCACCGCCGAACGCGATGAGCTCGGCCGCATTACCCGCTACGAATACGCCGACAACCTGCATCTGGTCAGCCGCCGCATCAACCCGGACGGCAGCCAGTTACTCTATCGCTACGACAACGCGGGTCTGCTGCTCACTGAAATCGAAAACGAGCGCGGCGAGCACTACAAACTCGACTACTACGCCAACGGTCTGATCCAGCAGGAAACCGGTTTCGACGGCCGCCGCACCGCGTACGAATACGACCTCAACGGCCAGTTGCTGAAGAAAACCGAATTCGGCGACGACGGCAGCGAACTGGTCACCGAGTATCAGCGTGACGCTGCCGGACGACTGCTGGTGAAAACCCTCGCCGATGGCGAAGAGATTCACTACAGCTACGATGCCCTGGGTCGTCTGGTGAATGTCGACGACGGGCACTGGCCGCTTGCCTACGAATACGACGTGCAGGATCGCCTGATCACCGAACACCAGGGTTGGGGCACCACACGTTACGAATACGACAGCGTCGGACAACTGAGTCACTGCCGCCTCCCCGATGGCAGCACACTCGACTACCGTCATCTCTCAGGGGGACGCCTTAGCAGTATTGACCTCAATGGCTCACGCCTGACCAGCCACCAATTCAGCGCCGGTCGCGAACAGCAACGCCAACAAGGACTGCTGCTCAGCCAATACCAGTACGACGAACAAGGTCGCCTGCAAGCGCACAGCGTCAGCCAGCGTGAAAAAAACCTGTTCCAGCGTCGCTACAACTACGACGCCAACGGCAACCTCGTCGGCATCGACGACAGCCGCAAGGGCAACCGCAGCTTCCACTACGACCCGCTGGACCGCTTGACCAGCGTACGTGGCGCGACACCGGAAACCTTTGCCCACGACCCGGCCGGTAACCTGCTTGGGCAGAACAACGAAGGCACAGCCAACCTCGCCAACGTGAAAGGCAACCGTCTGCTGATGCAGGGCGACCGCCATTACGACTACGACGCCTATGGCAACCTGATCCGCGAACGCCGCGGCACCGGACAGAAACTCGTCACCGAATATCGCTACGATTGCCAGCATCGACTGATCGGCGCGAGCCTGCCGGGTGGCAGAACCGCGTCCTACAAATACGACGCCTTCGGTCGCCGCATCGAGAAAACTGTCGATGGCCATACCACCGAATTCTTGTGGCAAGGCGAACGCCTGATCGCCGAAAGTGCCGACAACCGTTATCGCACCTATATCTACGAACCCGGCAGCTTCCGCCCGCTGGCCATGCTCGACGGCGAAGGCCCGCGCAAGGCAACGCCGTTCTACTACCAACTCGATCACCTGGGAACACCGCAGGAACTCACCGACTACAGTGGCGAGATCATGTGGTCCGCGAAGTACCGCGCCTACGGCAACCTCGCGGCACTGGATGTCAGTGAAATCGACAACCCGTTGCGATTCCAGGGTCAGTATTTCGATGCAGAGACGGGCCTACACTACAACCGGCATCGCTACTACAATCCGGGGACTGGGCGTTTTCTGACTCCGGATCCGATCAAGCTTGCTGGTGGGTTGAATAACTACCAGTACGTGCCTAACCCTACGGGGTGGGTTGACCCTCTAGGTTTAGAAGGTTGCCCTCAACCCGGAGAAAGTAAGCCTGAAACGACCGAAAAAAAACCGGTTGTGGATGAGGGTACCCCGGAAGTCCCCCGCTATGAGACGCCGTACAAACCTCTCGGAGACCCTCAGAAGAAGGTATTGCAAGGCAAAGTCGCCAACAGAACGGCAACAAAAGATGAAGTTGCACACTTGGACTGGGATAGACGTTTCTCAAATCGGCGCCAACGTGGTGTAGATCGTTTTTGGTCAGAAGAGCGCAAACGACTTCGTGCGGGTGAAGCGGGGACACGGAATTGGGATGAAACCCAGGCCGACGCTATCAAAAGCGGTAAGAGGCCGAAATTTGATGGCAAAACCATCGAAGGTCATCACCTGTACAATGCGTTGGACTATCCGCACTTGGCTGACAAACCATTCAACATTTATCCTGCTACACGAGATGAGCATTTCTTCAGGTGGCATGGTGGTAACTTCCAAAATGACACAATGGGGAAACCGCTGAACCCTCTTGTTCCCGAGGACTTTTGAACGATGACTAAAATAAGCATTGCTGCTGCCACACCGACAAACGATATTGAAGCTGCAAAATTTCTACATCAGCGCTTCAAAATGTCGCTGATTGGCTCGCAGAAAAAATTAGCCATGGGAGAGAAAGGATTTTTCTACACCTGCGAGCTATACGGGAATGATCACGTTCAGCGCGAAAAGGAAGTTCGTGACATCATCAGTTTTTTTAAGCAGAAGAATATCGGTTTGTTAGTATTGGAAATTGATGACAATCAAAGCTGGGGAGACTTGGATATGACCGATCTGAATCAGTACTCCATATCTTCTGAAGAGTTGCTGAACGTTCTAGATTCCTCGTCAGGGCTTTACCAGTAACAAATTTTCCCGTCGTCTCTTTGGTGAGACGACGGGAGTTCTCTCCTACTAATCTTTTTTGAATAATTTGCTCATCGACCATAAATATCGTTTAGCTCTACAAGAGCTGATCGAAAAGTACCTCAAGGGAAGGGATCCCCACTATGATCATCTGATCAAGATCATTCAGGACTCTTCACGGCAAGTTCCAATCAGAGGGGTGCTTGAGGACATTCGACAATTTAATAGAGTCCAGTTTACGCGGCAAGAACTTAAGCTCATTGACGACCTTTTATTCATGTATGGTTAACTGGCCTTTGAAGCTCCCTTCATAGCGCGCTCTGACGTGAGAATGCCATAGCACCAGAGCCCGGGGCTGAACCGACGCTTCAAACCGTAGCGAAAACGGTCACATCTACACCCGACTGTCAGATTTTCCTTCAACCAAATTGACGTCGACCATTCTGCATCGTTAACTGTACATTCGTACAGTATCGGAAGTCGTGCGTCATGAGCTTTTCAATCCTAGGCCCAATCGCCGTGGGCGGCCGAAAACTGCCCCTTTGCCTCGCCAGCGTGCCGGCTGGTTTCCCCTCTCCCGCAGCGGATCACATTGAAGCCCACATCTCGCTGGATGAGGTGATGAACATCCGGGCCCCACACGTCTACCTTGTCTCGATCACAGGCGAGAGCATGCAGGGTGCAGGTATTTTTGATGGGGACCTTGCGGTAGTAGACCGCTCGATAGAGCCCGTTCACGGACACATCGTGGTTGCCCTGCTAAACAACGATCCCGTTTGCAAACGTCTTTGCCTTCGCGGCAAGGACGTCATCCTGCTCTCTGAGAACCCCAAATTCCCTCCCCGCTACGTGCTAGAGGGAGACGAGTTGGCAATTTGGGGAGTCATCACCGGTAGTGTACGCAGTCATGTCTAAATCCCTTCCCGTGTTCGCTCTTATCGACTGCAACAGCTTCTATGCCAGCTGCGAGCGAGTATTCCGTCCAGACTTAGCCAAGGTCCCGATCGTCGTGCTGTCCAACAATGATGGTTGTGTAATCGCACGATCAGCAGACGCCAAACCATGGATCAAAATGGGTGAGCCGTACTTCCAGATAAAGCACAAACTCCGCCAGCACGGTATCGTCCCCTTCTCGTCCAATTACGCGCTCTACGGCGACATGAGTGAGCGAGTGATGACAGTCATTGAGTCACTGGTGCCGGCGGTTGAGGTCTACAGCATTGACGAAGCATTCGCCGATCTCACAGGTATTAAAGATCTCGACCCACTAGGCCGTCAGATACGCAGTCAGGTTCTGCGCTGCACGGGCATCCCTGTCGGCGTAGGAATCGCTCATACCAAGACCTTGGCCAAACTGGCCAACCACACCGCCAAACGCCTGCAAGCTCAAACTGGCGGCGTCGTTAACATCTGCGATCCACACAAACGGGATTGGGTGTTGCGAAACACCGATGTCGCGGAGGTATGGGGAGTCGGCCGGCGAATGAAATCGCATTTGGACAGCATGGGTATCAAAACAGCTATGGACCTTGCCAAAGCCGATGCCTGGACGTTGCGTAAAAATTTCAGCGTAGTCATTGAGAAAACGGCACGAGAGCTAGCAGGCACCCCCTGCCTTGAACTCGATGAGCCGAACCCTCCTAAACAGGAGATTTGTTGTAGCCGAATGTTTGGCCAGCGCCTGAAGGAGCTACCGCCAATCAGAGAAGCGGTCGCCACCTACGTGCAGCGGGCGGCAGAGAAGCTCAGAGCACAGCTTTCACTTTGCAAGAAAATCAGAGTCAGCATTCGTACCGGCATGTTTAATCCGGAGGAAGCCAAATACGCCAACGGCGTAGTGGTTGATCTACCTTACCCGACTGATGACGTGAGACTGCTGACCAAGGTAGCCACCGATGCTCTTGAGCACTTGTTCAGACCAGGCTTCAAATACAGCAAGGCCGAGGTTCTGTTGCTGAATCTTTGCCAGCACGGTGAATACACCGACGACTTGTTTGCCACCTCACAACCTGGCGAAGCGACAAAGACCATGGCCGTGCTTGATCAGATCAATCAGCGATGGGGTCGGGGCACGCTGCGAGCAGGGAGTGTTCCAGCCAATCCAGCCTGGGCAATGCGTCGCGAAATGATGAGCCAAAGCTATACGACAAGACTCGATCAATTGTGGAAGGTCTCTTGTCGTTAACGACGAAATGCTTCTGGTGATCTAGTTAGCCGGCAAAGCAGCGTGGCCAAGAACGGGATTTCTTACATCTGCCTCGTGGAACAGACTGCGAATGCCGATATTGTTCGACGCTCCGGATTCCATACAGTCAGACACCAGGCATAATCGGGCAAGGATCCTGGATGAAAAAAGTCTGTCCATACTGCACTTTCATTGTGTCCATTCAGGGGCGCCGACAAAGGTTGACCTGGTCTGTTCAACCAACTGAACGCCACCACATCGCATTGATCCAAAAGCCCTATGGTGTCGACCCATTCAGTAAAAAGTGCGCGCCCCACTCCAGCCGCATCAAGTACCTTTGGCAAAGAAAGTGGCCGGATGAAATCGAGGTAAAGTGCCGGGATTCCAATGGCGTCGATATCTGTCCGCAGAAGATTGGCTAACTGCTGCTGGCTCAATTCCTCCCCCACCGCATCATCCAGGTTCCAACTCATACTCGGTTCGGGGTAGTCAGCTATCGGCAGCTTCCGAATAACCCTTTGATGCCAGTCACGCTGACTGGCCATGATCTGATCGTAAAGCGCTGTCAAAGCATATCGATGCAAACCTGCCCCACCCCTGGCGTCTTGATCAACAGTCATTGTTACAAACTCAAACACGTTACCGAGATCGTCCAGTCGCTTGCGCAGTAGCGCTGCTCTACTCGATCCGGCCCCCGTCCTACTAAACAAGTGATCCTTCACTGTCCGCCTCCCTGATCTTTTTAGATAGCGGCCTGGACTTCGGGCACGCTCACAAATGCAGTCACGTACGCTAACAAAGTCGCGGCCTCAAAAAAGTAGGAGGTTTCAGCTAGCGTGGCAGGATCAGTAGCGTTTGAACCGTGTATTGCGAGTCATTGATTATCTTTTGAAGTGGGCTAATTACTACGATTTTCGTGTGCATCTTTTTCCTGTAGAGCAAACCTTCACCCGACCTTGTACCTCTGAGAAGATTGAGACTTTTCACGAGCAATGCCATATTGCCATCATCTCGCTCAAGTCCTGCTCGGCGCCTGGCGACGTTCACGCAAGTCACCTCTAACTACGGCTTAAAGACTCATTCTGCGCAGTCGATATCGTACGAGTCGACAGAATGGGCAGCATTGCGCGCTCCGCCTCTGAATCAGGTTTCTCTGCATGTATTCAACACAAAAGTTTGTCAAAACATCGTCAATGAACGGTCGGTACGTTTCATTCAGGGTTTCCAGATTTTTTGTGTTCATGGCACTCGCCATTTGCAGCCTGCTGTTTGATTCATCTTCGGCGTACGCGTTATCGGCCAGCTGCACGACGCTCAACAGTTTGAGCGGTTCGGGTAGCTTTTCTCGCTCCTTTCCTGCTGGTTCCTTTTCTGCCGGCGAGAGCGTCTCGGTCACGTTCAGTGACAACGGCGGCAACGTCGGCAACAGCAATCCGTCGTCCGCCGATAACGTGATCCTGCGCAACCCGACCACCTTCTCGCCCTACTTCGACTACCGCAGTAATACCGGCAGTGCAGGTAGTCATGCGGGCAGTGCTTCGGCTGCAAATCTGACCAACGGGCTGTTCATCAGCACCAAGGTCGGCACCTACCTGAGCACGGTGACCATCAACTGTGGTGCGGCGGTTTCCAGCGATGCCTCCCTGTCGAACCTGATCCCTTCAGCCGGTACTTTGTCGCCTTCATTTTCATCGGGCACCAGTACCTACAATGTCGCGGTCGCGAGCAACGTATCGTCAATCACCTTTACGCCGACGGCCTCCGACAGTAACGCCACGATCACGATCAACGGAATGAGTGTGGGCTCGGGTGCTACATCGCCAGCAATCAGCCTGAACACGGGGTCGAACACGATCAGCGTATTGGGTACTGCCCAGGACGGGAGTACCACGCACCTGTACACCATCACGGTCACTCGGGCCGTCGCTGCGCCAGATGCGAGCAATGTGTCCGCGACCCTGGCAGCCAACAGTTCCGGCAATCCGATCACTTTGGCCCTCTCAGGCGGTACTGCGACGTCGGTTGCCGTTGCATCCGCCCCTTTACACGGGCTTGCCACCGCCAGCGGCACCTCCATCACCTATACGCCGGCTGCGGGTTATTCGGGAACGGACAGCTTCACTTACACGGCGAGCAATACGGCGGGTACCTCTTCGGCAGCCACCGTATCCATCACCGTGACACCGCCAACACTGGCGGTGACCCCGGGTTCCTTGCCCGCAGGCCAGATCGGCACGGCCTACAGTCAATCGCTCAGCGCTGCGGGCGGAACCGCGCCTTACAGCTACGCAAGTTCAGGGGCTGTTCCGACCGGTTTGAACCTTGATTCGGCCAGCGGCATGTTGAGCGGTACACCCACCAGTGTCGGCAGTTTCAACTTCACGATTACGGCCACCGATAGCCATGGCGCAACGGGGAGCACGGGTTATTCGGTCAGCATCGTCGCCGGTGCACTGCCCGTCACCGGTGCTGTTTCTGCCACGGTTGCCGCCAATGCCAGTACGCCGGTGAACCTCGCGCTATCTGGCGGTGTTGCCAGTTCGGTTGCTGTCGCCTCTGCCCCGCTCCACGGTTCAGCGGTTGCCAGTGGTACCACGATCACCTACACCCCCGTGACAGGTTACTCAGGTCCAGATAGCTTCACCTACACCGCCAGTAACTTGTCGGGCACCTCCTCCCCCGCGACGGTCACGCTAACGGTGACGGCGCCGACACTGGTGTTGACCCCGGCCGCTGGTGCGTTGCCTGCCGGTCAGGTGGGAACGGCCTACAGTCAATCATTCAGCTCGACCGGCGGCTCGGCGCCGTATAGCTATACAAGCTCCGGAGTTCCCGCAGGGCTGACTCTCGATGCAGCCAGTGGCGTTCTGAGTGGTACGCCCGCCAGTCCTGGCAGCTACAACCTCTCTGTCAGCGTGACGGATCAACATGGCGCCGTCGGCAATGCCAATTACACGCTGAGTATTGCCGGTGGGCCAGTGCCTGTGGCCAACCCGGTTTCCGCCGCCATCGCTGCCAATAGCAGCGGCAGTATTGCGCTGTCTCTGGCGGGGGGAGCAGCCACGTCGGTCGCGGTTGTCACTGCACCAATGCACGGCAGTGCGATGGCCCGAGGCCTGACGATCACCTATACGCCAGTGGCCGGGTTCTCCGGGACGGACAGCTTCACCTACACCGCCAGTAATGCCTCAGGCACCTCGCCGGCAGCGACGGTCAATCTGACGATTTCAGCCCCTACCCTGATCGTTTCCCCCGCCGCCGGATCGCTGCCAGCGGCAACAATCGGTGCCCGTTACTCACAAGCATTGAGCGTAAGCGGTGGCAGCAGCCCCTATCGTTTCAGCGCCACTGGTCTGCCGTCGGGCCTGAACATCGATGCCTCCTCCGGGACAATTTCCGGCACACCTTCGGAAGCAGGCTCGGCGACCATTGCCGTGCAAATCACGGACGCCACCGGTGCGACGCTCAATGTCGCTTACAGCCTGAGCATCGGCGGCACGTTGCCAAGCGGCGCCGACCGCAGCGCATCCTTGTACGCCGGGCAGGCAGTCACCGTGAACCTGGCGGATGGCATCAGCGGCGGGCCATTCACCGGCGCGGCATTGTTGGACACGCCTTCCAAAGCCATGGGACAGACGACGCTCAGCGGGACGAATCTGACATTCGTGGCTGCCGCACAAGCTTCAGGCGCTGCGATCATCCGTTACACCCTCAGCAATCGCTGGGGCGCGTCGCAACCCATCACCCTGACGCTGCAAGTGGCCGGACGTTCCGACCCGAGCAAAGACCAGGAAGTGATCGGCATGCTCGGCGCCCAAGCGCAAAGTGCCGCACGTTTTGCCCGCGCACAGATCGACAACTTCAACGACCGCCTCGAACAACTGCACGACAAAGAGAACCGTCGTGGCAGCAGCTTCAACTTACAACTCGGCTTGCCGCAATCACGCCAGTCACGCACCGGCAATACCAGCGCCTCGGAGATGTACCAGGCGCTGTCGTCACTCAGTGGCAGCGATCGCACAACCTCCCCACAATTGTCCGCAGCGCCCGGCTCAAACAACGGACTCCTGGGAGATGAGAACCTGTCGTTCTGGAGTGGTGGCTACGTCAACGTCAGCGATACCCGCCGAGACGATGTGAAGCTCGACAGCACCATGGTCGGCATGAGCGCCGGCGTCGACTATCGCTTCTTTGATGCCTTCACCGCCGGCATCGGTTTCGGGTACGGCCGGGACTCCAGCGATATCGGTTCCCAAGGCAGCCACAGCAAAGGCGACTCCTTCAGCGGCGCAATCTACGGCAGTTTCCACCCGGGTCGCGTATTCATCGACGGCTTGCTTGGGTACAGCAACCTGTCGTTCGACAGTCGCCGCTATGTGACCGACAACGGCGGATACGCCAAGGGCTCGCGTGATGGCGATCAGATCTTCGGCTCGCTCAGCTCGGGTTATGAATTCAGGGAAGACACCTGGCGTATCGCACCCTATGGCCGTGTCGACGTGTCATCGACGAAGCTCGATGGATTTCGCGAATCCGGCAGCGGCGCGCTCGACCTGGCATACGCGGCACAACGCATGAGCGTGTTGTCCGGAACCAGTGGTTTGCGGGGGCAATATGGCTTGTCGCTGAAGCCGACGGAACTGACGCTGCGTGGTCGCCTCGAATACAGCCACACCTTCAGCGGTGACAGCACGGCGCGCATGGGGTACGCCGACATCAGTGACGCCACCTATGGCGTATCCACCCAGGGACAAAGCGAAAACCTGATGACCGTCGCGCTGGGAGCTGACTTCTCACTGCCAGGAGGCTTGACGACAGGCGTGACCTATCAAGGGTCATACGGATTGGGGGACGACTCCAGATCTCATGCGCTGATGCTCAGACTCGGAACGCGATTCTGATATCAGGGAGCGGCGTCTCAATAGAACACTCGGCTGGTGCAGGTATCTGACAGCGTTTCCGTCATTTACGTCCATGGTTATCACCTGATCAACACATGCGTCGGCTTTCTAATACAGAGAACAAATACATACCGGCCAACATAGCCAACACGAAAATGATTATTTGCCAGTGCCCCGTCAGCAGAGTAGCTACAGCCGGCCCAGGGCAAATCCCCGCAATTCCCCAACCAACACCGAACACTAGACTGCCGCCAATCAAGCGGGGGTCCAGCTCTCGCTTTACGGGTAACTGCATGCGGGCACCCAGCAAGGATTGCTTGTTCTTGCGCGCCCAATTCAGGGGAATAACCGCCACTGCAATGGCCCCTCCCATCACCAGAGCAAGTGACGGATCCCAAGCCCCGGCGACATCAAGAAAAGCCAATACCTTGGCAGGGTTCGCCATGCCTGCCAGGAGTAGACCTAAGCCAAAGATCAACCCTGCAAAAAATGCGCTCAACTTGATCATCTTCAAGCTCCCAAAACATGACGAATGACGTACACCGTTGCGAAGCCGGCGGTCATAAAACACACCGTTGCCACGATGGAGCGAGGAGACAACCGGGAGATCCCGCACACGCCGTGACCACTCGTACAGCCCGAGCCGTAACGGGTTCCCACGCCGACGAGCAGCCCCGCAATAATCAGGGCCGGCCACTCTGTCTTGATCTCTATTTCCGGCAAAACGGTCAACGCTCCCCACAACAAGGGCGCAAGTAAAAGACCAAGAAGAAACAACGCCTTTTCGCTCCAGCCTTCACTATCAAATTGCATCACGCTACCTAGCAAGCCGCTGATGCCCGCGATACGACCATTAGCGAGAACGAACAAGCTGGCCGCCAGCCCTATCAAGGCGCCGCCGCCTAATGACGTCCAGGGTGTGAAGTTGATCCAATCGATGTGCATTTTGTATCTCCTGTACACAAGTGCTGGTAAAGACGTTGATCAGCGAAGCAACAACATAGGCTAATGGGAGATTGCGAAGCTGTGCATCAGATAATTGATGAGTTTGTGGGTAGTCGAATCCAAGTAATAGGCAAACACCACAACTGCATTCAAGAATCCTCCCCCTATCACACAAGATTTTTCTTGTTCCTATCCCCTACCCCGATTCCTAGAATTTCCTCGCGCTGCATCACGGCGCTATTTGCCTGATCTAACACTGCAAGGAAGTTTTATCTCCATGAAAGCAATTAAGTTTCTGATGCTGTCCACGGCTGTGTGCGCCATGACCGGCACGGCGATGGCGGCTGACGGCACCATCAATTTCACCGGCGAAATTGTCGCGGCGTCGTGCATCGCGTCTGCCGGCGCCGGTTCCACGGTGGGCGGTGGTGCTGGTCAGCAGATCGTTGACGTGAACCTCGGCAAGGTCAGCATGGATGCCATTAACGGTGCGGGCGAAGGCAACATTGCAGCCGGTACTGCCATCAACCTCAACCTGGACTGCGGCAACACCGCCGCCGGCCTGACGACGGTCAAGTTTGGCTTCGACCCGATGTCCGGCTCCGGAGTCGATCCGAAAAACAACAGTCTGCTGAAGATCACAGGGAGTGCCGAGGGTGTGGGAATCGGCATGTTCGACGACAACAACCAACTGATCAACATGTCCGGAAACGAAACGTACTCCGCCCCACTGACGGTCCAAGGTGAAGGTAAGGACGCCAAGTATTCCGCCGATTTGCGCATGCGGGCCTCTTATGTGGCCAACGGTGCCGAACTCAAGCCAGGTACTGCCAACGGCACTCTGCCTTTCACCCTGACGTACGAGTAAATCGTCCAAAAAAGAGGGGCTTACACGCCCCTCGTTTTCTGCGAGTCGCTGATGAATACCGGTAATTTCGTTCGTATCTGTTTTTTACTGACACTTTCAATGCTATCCGACGCTTCCGACGCGGGCATTCAAGTGGGCGGCACGAGGATCATCTTTCCGGCGTCCAGTCATGAAGCCTCGCTTCAGGTTCGAAATGAAGGCAACGATGACATCATGATCCAGTCCTGGATCGAGGCCGGTCCAGGTCAGGCCGATCGTGAGATTCCTTTTGCAATCACCCCGTCACTGGCGCGCCTGGGTCACCGTAAGCAACAGACGTTGCGGATCTTTTACCAGGGCAAAGGACTGCCGGAGGACCGAGAATCGGTGGTCTGGGTAAGCGTGCAGGAAATCCCTCAAATCAGCAGTTCCGAGAACAGCCTGCAAGTGGCTTTTCGTCAGCGCCTGAAGCTGTTCTACCGCCCCAACGGGTTACCAGGGAACGCAGAAGAGGCCGCCGGAGCTTTGAAGTGGAACATTCTGAGAACCGCCGGCCAAGCCGTATTGCTGGCGACCAATGACTCAGCCTTTCATGTTTCTTTCGCGAAGATGAGCGTGACGATCGGCGAAAAAGAATACCCGCTGGAGCCCGCCATGATCGGCCCACGAGGTTCCCGGAAAATGGCCATCAAAGGATTACCTGCCTCACTGGGCGGCGATGCCCGGGTCGTTTGGGAATCGATCAATGACTACGGCGCACTGATCGAACACACGGCTTCGATCAAGTTCTGACGCCGCTCCCCTCTCCCGCTTCACCCTCGTTTCATCCGCGCACGCCTTGGGATATGCATCCCAGGACTCCTCGTGCACAGGAAGTAGTGTTTTGACGGAAGTTTGGCCTTATTCCATGCGAATCAGAAAGTACAACAGGAAGTCTCGGAAGAAGCGCGCCCAAAAACGCTCAGGCAAGTATCTCTCCTGCCTGGCCGCCGCGAGCATGTTAAGTGCCTCGGCGGCATCCGCCACACAATTCAACCCGATGTTCCTCAAGGACAAGGGAGCCAAGGTCGACTTGCGGTTCTTCGAACAATCCAATGGTGTCGTACCGGGTGACTACAGTGTCGACGTATATCTGAACCAACGCCTGGAACGACGCCAGGATATTTCCTTTATTGTCGACGAAGACACGCCCAATGCTGATGCACGGCCGATCCTGAAATTCGGCATGCTGCGCGAAATGGGCGTGGACGTTGAGCGGCTGCAGAAAGAAGGCATTGTTTCCGAGCACATTACGGACGACGAATCGGTCAATGTGCTGCGTATCGAGGGGGCGACGGTGGAGATGGATGTCTCCCAACTGGCTCTCTACATCAGCGTACCGCAGGCTTACATCAAGCGCCGCTCACGTGGCTACGTCGATCCGTCTCTGTGGGACGAGGGAATTACCGCCGCCTTCAGTAACTACCAACTGAACTTCAATCGCAACAATGGTGGCGGTTTCAAAAACGATTACGGCTACTTGGGTTTGCGCAACGGGTTCAACATCGGTCAATGGCGCCTGCGTAACGATTCGTCGTTCAGTCAGAGCACTGGAGCATCACGCACCTTTTCCAGCAACCGCACCTATCTGGAGCACGACGTTACCTCACTCAAGAGCCGCTTTGCAGTCGGACAGCTCTATACCAATGGCGACATCTTCGACAGCAGTCGTTTTCGTGGGATTCAACTCGGTTCGGACATCGGCATGCTGCCCGATGACGAATCGGGTTACGCGCCCGTTGTACGCGGCATTGCCGAGACGCATGCCACTGTTGAAGTACGCCAGAACGGCTACGTCATCTATTCCACGACGGTGTCACCTGGCGCCTTCGAGATTCACGACATCTATCCGGGTGGCTCCAACGGTGACCTTGAGGTGACGATCATCGAGTCCGATGGACGCGAGCGAAAGTATACGCAAGCCTATTCCTATCTGCCGGTCATGGTGAGGCGAGGTACGTTTCAGTACAGCCTGTCACTGGGCAAATACAACAACGAAGGAATGAAGTCGCCTCACTTGATGCAGGGCACGGCGGTCTATGGCGCCACCGACAACCTGACAACCTACGGAGGCTTGCTCGCCGCCGAGGATTACAACGCTTTCAACTTTGGTCTTGGCCTCAACACCGGCCTGGGCGGGATGTCCCTGGACATCACAAATAGTCTGTCGCAACCGGCTCACGGCGAGGCGAGTACCGGCCAGAGTGTACGTTTTCTCTATTCAAAGACACTTAACAGCACCAATACGACCTTCACCATGGTGGGCTACCGCTACTCCACTTCGGGTTATCGCACGCTTAGCGAGCATATCCAGGAGATGAGCGAAGTTGACCAGCAGAACTTCATCAGCAGTCGCCCCAAGAGTCGACTGGACCTGAACATCAATCAGAACATCGGAGGTCACGGTTCAGTGTTTGTCAGCGCGGGAGAGACCAGTTACTGGAATCGCGCCGGCAGCACACGACGCCTGCAATTGGGTTACAGCGGCAACGTCGGTGAAGTCACTTACAGCATCACCGCCTCGCACACGCAGGATGGGGGGCGTTCGCATGAATCAGACAATCAGCTCGCTCTGTCGGTGAGCTTTCCTTTTGGATCGCGCTCTCGGTCGCAGCGCGTGTACAGCAATTTCACCCGCTCGGGCAAAAGCGACGACAGCCTTCAGACCGGGGTTTCGGGGTATCTCGACGATAACGGTCGGCTCTCGTACTCCGCCCAGGCCGACGCCTACGGCGATCAACGTTCACGCAGTATCGGTATTGGGTGGGATGCGCCAATGGCCAAGGTTGCCGGCAACTACGGCATGTCCGGCTCTGCACGCCATATGGATCTGTCTGCATCGGGGGCGGTCGTTGCTCACAGCGGCGGCGTCACCTTTGGCCAGCCGGTGGGAGAAACCTTTGCGCTGGTGGAGGTGCCGGGAGTCAAGGGCGCCAGTATCAACGGTGCCGCGTCGCATACAGACAGTGCCGGATACGCCATCGAGAGTTACGTTCAGCCCTATCGCTACAACGATCTTGACCTGGACACCCAGACTCTGGGCACTGACGTTGAGGTCACCGAAACCTCAGCCCGCGTCGTGCCGCGCCGTGGGGCCGTGGTCAAGGCGCATTTTGATGCGTCGTCCGGACGGCGCGTGCAGATCGACCTTGTCCTCCATGACGGGAAAAAACTGCCGTTTGGCGCCCAGGTAGAAGACGAAGGCGGCAAATTACTGGCCGTGGTCGACAACCAGTCCCGTGCGCTGGTCTTCGGCATCAAAAACGAAGGCTGGCTGAAAGTAAAGTGGGCTGACGGTATCTGTTCGGCCCCCTATCGACTCCCCCCCCAAAACATTGCGTTGACTTACGACCAGATGAATGTGACCTGCGGTCTGCAGTCTGATCAAGGAGTGAAAAGTTGAAATTTGCATTACATAGTGTTGTGACATTGTTATTTATTGCAGCCAGCAGTGCCGCCTCTGCTGATAACACAGCGGGGTGCTGGTGGTCGCCACAAACGGTCAATCAGAGAAAGATGTATTTCAGTTTAGTAATGACGCCTAAAACGCTGTATCTCGCGCCTATTGGTCAACGCATGAATTATCAATCATTCTCCTTGCAGTCTTTGAGCACCAACATCGACTTCAAGTGTCCCACGAAAGTAAATACCATTCACTATAGCTATAAAGTAGACGCTCCTTTGGAGGATGGATACGACGATGTCTATCGTACTAATCTATCCGGGGTTGGAATTCGGCTCGTAGATTTTAGATTGAACAAAGCTATACCTTTTGAAAATAGTTATACCAATGCTCCAAGAATGATCGGTCGGCTTCCAGAGCCTTTGCATGTAGAACTTATACGTACAGCCCGTGACATCCAGAAAGGCAATCTCAACGTAAACTTTAAGATACACGCGCAAGTTGAAGATTGGGATGCGGCAGAAATAGAGGTCATTGGGCAGGTTGAGCTGATTTCCAGTAACTATTTCTCGGGATGCACCGGTGAAAAACGTCAGGACATTCCCCTTGGCAAAGTAGCTATTCCGCTTCTAGAACAGCAGACGCCTCGTACTGTCGGCTTGAGCGTACTGTGCACTGGCCTTCTTCCAGGATCGAATCTTCCCGTGAAAATATACTTTGAAGGTAATAACGAAGGCGCCGGAATGCTCAACTTGACCCCCGGAGGAGCAGAAGGCATTGGTGTCGCCCTAACCACCCCAGCGGGGGTGAAACTTCCGTTTAGTAAATGGGCTGGGTTAGCTATGCAATGGGTAAAAAGTGAAGAAGATGGCGAGCGCTATACGTTTGAGTTCAATGCAAAATATGCGCGCAAAGGCAGCGCCAAGATAAAACCCGGCAGAGCCGATGCGGTTTTGAATTACATCCTCGACTACAACTGATTGGGTGATGTGTACAGGTCGGGCACCGATCGCTCAACCGGTGTTGCTCAGGCCGCAAAGTCACGGCTCGATGACGAAAGCCAGCCGGACAGGCATTCAACCGGCATCGGACGGGCGCAAAGATATCCCTGTCCGATCCTTACCCCCATCTGCGCAAGGCACAAACGCTGTTCTTGCGTTTCAATGCCTTCAACAACCAGCCGCATACCCAGCTCACGCGCCAACAGGACAGTGGCGCGGACGACGCTTTGATGCTGCGAGGAACGAAGAACTTCCCGCGTAAACTCGCCGGCCAGCTTGATTTCGTCGAACGGCAGTTGGCACAGACGATACAACGAGGAGTGCCCCGTACCGTAATCATCGAGTGACAACCGAACCCCGATCTGACGAAGGCGGAGGATGTTCTGCACGCAGCGTGCGCTCGCGATTGCCGGGCCGTCCTCCGTAATCTCGAAAGTCACTAGCGACAACGACACCGGATGTTGCTGCAAGCGTGCGATCAAAGCACTGACCCACGTTTCGTTCGCCAACTGATTAAGGCTGAGATTGAAAGCAAAACCCAATACCTGGCCCTGGTTACGCAACTCGACCTGAGCGGCCAGACCTTGATCCAGCAGCGCGAATAACAAGTCGTCGAGCAGGTCTTCGCGAGCCATCGTCGAGATGAACGCCGCGGGCGTCAGCATCCCGCATTCGGGATGCTGCCAGCGCGCAAGGACTTCCACTGAAAGAACGGCGTTGCTGACAATATCGAATTTCGGCTGTACAAACGCCCGGAATTCCCCTTTTAGCAATCCTCTGCGGATCTCGTCTGCATCGGGAGCAACCGTACGACGTGCTTCGTCATGGGTAGGTCTTGGAGGGGAGAATACTGTGAACATGTGCAAGAGAACCTGGCTCAAATCATTCGCAAAGGGTATGCGAGTCATCGCCCACGTCCTCTAAGACGCGTCTTGAATTCTACCAAGACAAATCTGTTCCTCAGCTCACCTCAATGGGGTTGTAGCGACAGACTGATGCTCTCGAGAGATTCGAGAAGCATCTGCCCTGCTTCGAGCAGTTCCTGAGTGAGTGCTCCCGCCGAGAGTTCTTCCATCTCGACACAGCGCTCCAGAAGTACCTGATGATTGAGCAGATAAGCCGTACCTTTCAGCTTATGCGCGATGTTTTGAATCGCGAATGTGTCTCCGCTATCCAGCGCCTCACGCAGCGCAATACTTTCCCTCTGATTGCTCCTGCAAACCTCCTCGGCCATCCTGGTACGAATATCCTGGGTCCAGGATGTCCCGTCCGGCACGGGTGATTGATCGTTTCCAAATTTGGGAATCATTTGGTTGAGTACTGCCAGGTTCGTCGGCTTGGCTAGCGTATGGTCCATTCCGGCGTCGGTGCAGGCCTGCTGCACTGACCGCTGCGCATCGGCGGTGAGACCGATGATCAGGCACGGTTTGATTCCTTTGCCCTGCTCCATCCGGCGTATGGCGCGGGCCATCTCGAGACCGTCCATTTCCGGCATGTTGCAGTCAGTAATCACGATGTCGACATCATGCTCGCTCCATACCGCAAGCCCTTCCAGGCCGTTGTTCGCGGTAAGCGGACGATGCCCCAAATAGCTTATCTGTTGGACGAGCAAATATTGACTCGGCAGGTGATCCTCGACAATCAGGACCGTAAACAGCTCTTCAGTGTTCCGCGCAGCCCCTTTGCCCTCCTCGTGCGTTGCGGCAGAATCAACCACCCTGTTCAGATCGAGCGAAAAGCTCATGCGAGTACCATTGCCCAGTTCGCTTTGCACTTGCAGAGTGCTCTGCATCAATTGGCAGAGCGCCTGACTGATTGCCAGCCCCAACCCAGCTCCGGAATTGGAATCGCTGGTCACACCATCGACCAGGTAGAACGGCTTCAAAACTTGATCCAGATGAGACGGTGGTATACCCGTCCCGGTGTCACTGACGGCGATCTGAAAACTCAAGATGGAGTCTCCAACCGCGTGCACCGAGCAAGAAAGATCGACATTTCCGCGTTCGGTAAACTTAATCGCGTTACTCAGCAGATTTGAAACGATCTGTTTGACCTTAACTGCATCCATCCACACTTGCTCTGCGGCAAGCGAGTCAAGGTTGAGTGTCAGGTTCAACCGCTTTTGCCTTGCAAGTCCGGAGAAAACATTGCCTACCGACTCCAGCACGTCTTTCATACGGGCCGGCTCGGGCGTCAGGGTGAGTTTGCCCGATTCGATCCGCGATATATCAAGAATGTCGCCGATCAGGGCAAGCAAACCGATTGCCGATTCATAGGCAATGTGCACTGACTGCTGATTTAGATCGATATTGCTCTTGCGTGTCAGTACCAGTTCCAGCATGCCGATGATGGCATTGAGCGGCGTACGGATTTCATGGCTCATGGTCGCAAGAAACACCGTTTTGGCTCGACTGGCCCGATCTGCAGACTCTTTGGCGATTTGCAATTCATCGAGCAGCAACTGACGCTGTTGCAGATCCTGCCGCTTGCGCAGAATGCGCCGACGCTGGGCAAAAATCAGCAGGCCTGCTACAAGCAGCAGCCCCGTCAGAACCCCGAGAGAGCGCCAGAAACTCGACCTCAGCCCCTCCCAATATCGGTCATCTGTCGCAGAGTTGGCGCGCCATCGACCGATGATCTGCAGGTTCTTTCTAGGCGTGATATCCAGCATCGCCTTATTAAGGATAGAGATGAAAAGCGCTTGATCCCGAGGTGCCGCAAATACGATTCGTGCCCCGGATCCATTGACGACACCTCCAACCCTCAAGCTGTTTTCATATTTGTAGGAGAGGTAGTAACGCGCTACGTGCGCCGGAGCCAGAACTCTGTCGGCGTCACCGTCACGTACCAGTTTAAAGGCCTCACCTATGGTGTCAGTCTGTTTGAAAACCAGGTTCGGGTATTGGCTGCCGAGCATACTCAGGTCAGCATAGCCTTTGGCAACTGCAACGATAACCTGGCTTTGCGAGTCCAGGTTTGCCGACGCATCCTCTTGCCTCTCTACGAATAGATAGGGTGCAAAAGTCAGCGGACGAGTATGAAGAAATCGGGACGAATCCGCAGATGATTCGGGTAGAACACTTAGAATCGTAGCCCCATGCCCCAGTTGAGCCGCAGCCTCGCTGATCGAACTGACACGATGGATAGTGAAACGAATCCCGGCTTTGCGCCGGATAATGTCCAGCACGTCCGACGCGATACCATTGAAGCGCCCGCGGCTGTTGAAAAATGCGTAGGGGGCAAGATCCTCGCTGACAACCAGATGCACAGCTGAAGAGCGATCCAGCCATTCACGCTCAGCCATGGAGAGCTGATCGCGAAACTCGCTGAAGTTGCAATCGTCAGTATCTCCCCAGAGATGCTGGGCCTTGATGATCTCGCAGCGGGTAAGTCCGCCCAGTGCTCGATCAAGTATGCCTTGCAGCATATCGTTCCCCGGTTTTAATCCGAAACCGACGTCCACTTCCGACAGCTTCGCGCTCTGGTTGACCACCAATTGGCTGCTGAATATTTGGCTCGAGAGGTAATGAGTGGACAGCGTATCCCCGAGAAAAACCTGGTTCTCCCCTGTTAGAACCGACGACATCGCCAACAATGCAGATGGGTAATGTTGAAACTGTCCGCGCCCTCCTACACTCTGGAACAGTTCCAGCATCTTGCCGTTGGCGACTGCAATCCGCGTCTGACCATCGTCAGCACTATATTCATGCAAATCCCCGGCCTCGGAAAATAGCGCCAGCTCTGTAACGACGTAAGGTGAGCTGAGACTCATGCCTTGATTCTTCGCCATCAACCGAGTGACGTTGCTGACCATGTCGATGGTGCCGTCAAGCAAGGCGCCATACATGGCAGCACGCGTTTCAAAAGAGCGCAGATGAACTGGCACACCCAGCTCTCGTTGCAGCGCCACCAAATAATCGGCCATCAGGCCTTCGAAATTCTGATCTTCTTCGAAGATGCGATAAGGCGGCAGCGGATCTTCAAAAACGCCGACCACCAATAGTCCTTTCTGCGCAAGCCACTGTCTTTCCTCCTGAGAAAGCTGGACTTTAAGATCCTCAAGAGGTTGTCGGGCGATTGGGCTCAGGTCTCGGGCGTACGACGGACTGCCGTAGCTGAATATCAAAAAAAGTACAAACGACAGGGTTTGCAGGATGATTTTCATCGCTGGGTGATCAAATGAGGTGATGCCGGCGGGCAATGTCTGCCAGCTCGACTACCGATGCAACACCAAGTTTGCTTTGGATATTGACCTTATGCCCACTGACGGTTTTATTGCTCAAGCTAAGACGGCTGGCGATATCACTATTGGAAAGACCCTCGGCCAGCAACTTGAAAATCTGTAATTCCCTGTCGGTAAGATCTTCGAGATCCGCCGTCGCATCGACACTGCCAAGCAGAGGCATGGCGTCTTTCGGAAAAAAAATGTACCCATCGGCAATAGTCTCGATGGCCTTGACCAGCTTGCTTATAGGTTCGTTTTTACTGACGAAGCCACTGGCCCCGGCTTGCAGGCAGCGTGACGCGTAGTTCTCCTTTGCTTGGGAAGTAAACACCAGCACCCTGGTATCCAGCTTATCCCGCCTGATGCGTTTGAGTACGGTCAAGCCATCAAGCTTTTCCAGACCTATATCCAATATGACAATGTCCGGCGTCAGCGACTCGATCATGCGTATGGCATCTACGCCGTCGGCAGTCTCCCCCACTGACTCGAATCCGATCGGGGCCAAAGCTGAGCGGATCGCGTGGCAAATCAACGGATGATCATCAACGATCAGGACTTTTTTGCTCATGTCGTCACCATAATTTTTAGGACGTGCCCTCTGAACATCTGATGAAAATGCGGGGCTCATAAGCAATATTTTCATCAAATATGTGTGTAACTGGCTAGCTCGGCCGGTCCGTTTTTCTCGCTTTCCGAAAACGGTACAAATCAGCCACGCCTGGTCTTAATGATATCTTCGGATTTGAACCAACACATGCACGCCTGTGGAGCACCATGCATTTCGAGAATATACCCGGCTCAAGACAAGATATTTCTTGTGCCCAATCCTCAACCCGCTACATAGGCTTTTGCTATTTTTTGTAGACGCAGCGATGCAGAGAACTCAAGAGACAGTCGTCGTGACACGTAAGCGGCCACAAAGCGTTCACTGGCACCACTACGTACATTGCAACTACCCGTTAGGAGCGAAGATTTGCGAGGTCTTAAGTCCGCTCGCAGCCCGTAACCTTCGAACTGCGGCACTCAATGTCAATCGAACTTTCCCTTCACTTCAGGTCTTCACGCTTCAGAGCGTTTGGCGTCGTTCCTTTGTCGCTGAGTTCAAAAGCAAGGCCGCAGCTCTCGTGCTCGATGGAAGCTATAGCCATATACAGTCAAGATTCTTATCACTCAGCTTCAGTCGGATTTTCCGAAAGACAGACTCCTAAAGGCATGCTGCTCTCCCAGAGCGTTAAGTAACGGAGTCAACAGCACATTCGATTAGTCTCCGGTCAGCCCAATTCCCGAATGATCTTGCAGAACTCCGGGTCATCAAGGTATGCCACGTTTAGACGGGTCCAGGGCACTACCTTTTTGGGTTGGGTCGAAAAAATCGCCCCGGGCGCCAGCATCACTCCTTGGGCCAGGCAGAGCCGGGTCAGGACATTGGCGTCCTCAATATGCGGAAAACGTGCCCACAGATACAGACTTTGTTCGGGACGGCAAAAAACCTCGGCGCCCAGTTCGTCAAGTAGCGCAAGGCCGCGAGCAGTCGCCTGGCGCAGACGATCCTGCAAGCGCGACAAGTGCCGCAGGAACTGGCCTTCGCTGAGGATCACGTCGATGGTCCGCTCACTGTACTCGGCGCCGCTGTTGTGCAGGATCATCTTGATATCGGCCAATTCTTCTACCCGCTGTTTGCTACCGGCGATAAACCCCACCCGCAGCGCGGCCGACACTGATTTGGAAAAACTGCCCAGGTACAACGTTCGGTTGAGTTGGTCGAGGGCCGATAGCTTGATCGCTGAACTGGGCTTGAAGTCAGCCATGGAGTCGTTTTCCACCAGCAGCAGGTCGTAAGTCTCGGCGATCCGTAGCAACTGATGCGCCTTGGCCGGTGACAGGTCTGAGCCCGTGGGGTTATGGCCGATGGACTGAAGGAAGAACAGTTTGGGTCGATTGGCCTTGAGCAACTGTTCCAGCACCTCCAGATTCGGTCCGTCGGGCTCACGAGGTACACCTAGCATCATCGCGCCCTGAAGTTGCAATTTGCCGAACAGCGGATAGTAACCGGGGTCTTCGACCAATACCGCGTCCCCCGGATTGATGTAGCGGCGGATGATCAGGTCCATGGCATGGTTGGCCCCCAGGGTGGTGACCAGTTGCCGGGGGGAAACCGGAATGTTGTAGTCCGCCAGCTTTTGCACAAGCCGTGCACGCAGCCCAGCGTTACCCAGGCGCGTGCCGTAGCGGAACAAGGTGTTGACTCCGGCCCGCACCACCTGCCGATGAAATTTGTCCAGACGCATGTCCATGAGCCATTCAACCGGCGGGAAACCCTCCCCCAGAGGCGAATGTCCAGGGTCGCGCAGGAACTGCTGGCGCATCATCCAGATCGTGTCCAGCGCTCGGTTGTAAGGCAGGCTGTCGTCTTCTTCAAGCGTGTGTGCCAGGCGTTTGATCACGAAAAAGCCCTGGCCGTGGCGGGCTTCTACCAGCCCCTCGGCGGATAAGTGCTCGTAGGCGGTGATTACGGTGTTTTTCGAATGACCATGCAGGCGCATGTATTCCCGTAGTGATGGCAACTTTTCGCCGGCCTTCAACGCGCCGTCGGTGATTTGTTGGGCGATGGCTCCGGCTACTTGTTGCGCGAGGGTCTGGCGCGCCATGGCAAATTTCCTTATGGACTTTTGTAATAGGTACAGTCGCTGAACTGTCTGGGAAAACTGTACCTTCTTTCAAGGCTACAGATGGGGCAATTTGGCGTTATCCAATAACAAACGACTCCCAGAGGAGCCCTTGATGCCTATCGATTCCCGCTTGCCCAACTTTCGCAGCCTTTCTCCCGACCAGCGTCTTGAATACCTCCAGCAACTGTTGGGCCTCAGCGCCGAAGACAGCGACTTGCTTCGCGGCACTGGTGCTCTGCCGCTGGAGATTGCCGATGGCATGATCGAAAACGTGATCGGCACTTTTGAGTTGCCCTACGCCGTAGCCAGTAACTTCCAGATCAACGGGCGCGACGTGGTGATTCCGCTGGTGGTGGAAGAGCCCTCGGTCGTCGCTGCCGCGTCTTTCATGGCCAAGCTGACCCGGCACGCCGGGGGATTCCAGACTTCCAGCAGTGCGCCCCTGATGCGTGCGCAAGTACAGATCGTCGGTATCAGTGACCCGTTAAATGCACGCCTGTGCTTATTGCGTAACAAGGAACAGATCATCGCCCAGGCCAACAGCAAGGACCAATTACTGATCAGTTTGGGCGGCGGTTGCCGTGACATCGAGGTGCACACCTTTGCCGACAGTCCGCGCGGGCCGATGCTGGTAGTTCACCTGATTGTCGATGTCCGCGATGCCATGGGAGCCAACACCGTCAACACCATGGCCGAAGCGGTGGCGCCGCTGATGGAGACACTGACCGGCGGTAAAGTGCGCCTGCGTATTCTCTCCAATCTGGCGGACCTGCGCCTGGCCCGGGCGCAACTGCGTATCGCCCCGGAGCACTTGGCGACTGCCGAGTACAGCGGTGAGGAAGTCATCGAGGGCATCATCGATGCCTACACCTTTGCGGTCATCGACCCATACCGTGCAGCGACGCATAACAAGGGCATCATGAACGGCATCGATCCGCTGGTAGTTGCCACCGGCAATGATTGGCGCGCCGTAGAGGCAGGCGCCCATGCTTACGCCTGCCGCAACGGTCACTATGGTTCGCTCACCACTTGGGAAAAGGACAGCGCCGGGAACCTGGTCGGCACCCTTGAAATGCCGATGCCGTTGGGGCTGGTGGGCGGAGCGACCAAGACCCATCCACTGGCGCAATTGTCGCTGCACATTCTTGGTGTGAAAACCGCCCAGGAACTGGGCGAGATCGCAGTTGCAGTGGGCCTGGCGCAAAACCTCGGCGCTCTTCGGGCGTTGTCCACCGAAGGCATTCAGCGCGGGCACATGGCGCTGCATGCACGCAATGTCGCGCTGTCGGCGGGCGCTCGTGGCGAGGAACTCGATTGGTTAGTCAAGTGCATGGTCGAGAATCGCGACGTACGTGCCGACCGCGCCAAGGCCTTGCTGCTTGAAAAGCGCGGGTTGTAAGCGTGGACGCCGTGCGATTGGTGGAAGTCGGGCCACGTGATGGTTTGCAGAACGAAGTCCGCAGCCTGCCTGTGGACACACGGGTAGCGCTAGTGGAACGGTTGGTCGCGGCCGGTTTGCGCACCCTCGAGATTGGTGCTTTTGTCTCGGCGCGCTGGGTGCCGCAAATGGCGGGCACCGATCAGGTGCTGCGCCGGCTCGGCCAGCGACCTGGGGTGACATACAGCGCCCTGGTGCCCAACCTGCAAGGCCTGGATGCAGCGCTGGCAGTGGGTTGCCAGGAGGTAGCAGTGTTCGCCGCGGCTTCAGAAATGTTTTCCCAGAGGAATATCAATTGCTCTATCGATCAAAGCCTGGCGCGCTTCCGCCCAGTACTGGTCAAGGCCCGCAAGGCGGGTGTCGCGGTGCGGGGCTATGTGTCTTGTATACATGGTTGCCCCTTCAGTGGCGATGTCAGCGTCAGCCAAGTGGTACGGGTGGCGGCGGCACTTTATGAAATGGGCTGTTATGAAATCAGTCTCGGCGACACCATCGGCGTCGGCACGCCGCGAGCGACCGCTCGGTTGATAGCCGCCTGTGCCAAAGAGATACCGGTCGTTACGCTGGCCGGACATTTCCACGACACATACGGCATGGCTGTGGCGAATGTTCATGCTGCGCTGGAGGCTGGGGTTCGGGTGTTCGACAGTTCAGTATCCGGCCTGGGCGGCTGCCCTTATTCACCAGGGGCGACCGGAAATGTGGCAACCGAAGAACTGGTGTATTTGCTGGAACGCCAAGGCGTACAAACCGGTGTCGACCTTGAGCAACTGATCGAAGTGGGCGTGTTCATCGATCGCCAATTGCAGCGCAGCGGTGGATCACGCGTGGCCAAGGCGATGCTCACCTGTCAGACATTGACCAGGCCAACCGCGACATGAAGCCGTATACGGCCGGCATTTGCGGCACGGCCGGCCATGTTTTACCAGCCTCAACAAAAACAACAAGCCCGCAAGGGCCGGAGGGCACCATGAAGCATTCTCTTTCACCGCCTGCAAAGCAAAACCTCTACGAGGTATGGGGCGACACTGTCGATAGCCGACACTTGGCAGGCTCCATCAGCATCGGTGCGGTGGTAAGCCTGGGTGCCTACTTCATCGCGCACCACTTGCTACATCCTATCGTCGAGTCAGCACAGATGGCCAAGACATACGCCATGCTGGTGGGCGTATTCGGTTGCCTGTTAGCCGGCGCAATCTGTGCCAGATTGTTTGTACCCAAACGCGATGTGCAGGAGCACGCCACCGATCCGGCTTTTCGCGAGCAAGTGCTGGTTGATCTGCTCAAGGAGTACGGCAGCCTCGGTCGTCTTGAAGACTTGTCCGACGAAGTGATCGCAGAACTGCTTGAGCTGGGACTGTATGACCTACTCCGTGAGGCCCAGGCGCGGGAAGAAAATACGCATCGGCTGGCAACCCGCAGCATCGAGGTTACCTCCAGCCCTAGTGGAGGGCGTGGCTGATGGAAATGCTCATGCATGAAGTGATGATGGCGTTTGCTCTAGGCTTGTTGGGCGCCGTGGTGTTTTCCGCGATCGGCCTGGTCTCGGGCACAGACGAAACATCGACCCTCGCCCCTCTGACGATGCTGGTGGTGTTACTCGGCGCACCGCCTGCCGGGGTCTTGACCTTCTTCCTCGCCGGCGCGGTTGCCAAGCATATGACGCACGCAGTGCCCACAGCTTTGTTGGGAATTCCCGGTGATACAGTGGCCACTGCCTTGCTGGACGACGCAAACTACTTGCGCAAACTCGGCGTGCCACATATCGCCCTGCGCAAAATGATCACTGGTGGCGCCGTGGCCGCGTTGATCGCGGTGCCACTGTCGGTTCTATTCGCAGTATTACTGGCGCCGTTTGGTGAGGTGATCAAGCAATTCGCGCCTTGGGTGTTCCTCTGCGCGGCGCTGGGTATCGCTTACTTCTCGGCGGGGCGCTGGGCCTCCATACTAGCGCTGATACCGTTTGTCATGGTAATTGTCGCCTTGCAGGTCTTGACCGGCCACTACGGGGTGAAGTTGTCAGTAAGTTACTTCCTTGGTATTGCCGTGGCGCCGCTGATTGCTTCGCTGTTTTCCCTGTTGGCACCGGCTGAGCGCGAGCGCATGCGCCGCAGTGAATACCGGTTTTTTTCCCTGGCGCCGGACGTCAAGGGTTGGAAAGGTTACTTTCCCAATCCGCTCAAGGTCATCAACCCGCGTCAGATGAAGATCACGGCCATGGCGGCCAGTGTGTCGAGCGCGACCTTCGTGTTCAGCCCGGTAGCAATGACCGTGATCATCGGCGAAGTGATTGGTGCGCGAATCAAGCAGGCATATGACCGCCTGACAACGGTCATCACTGCGCGAAACGGTGTCACTGAGTCTACCTACATCGCCGAAACGCTGATCCCACTGATCGCCTTCGGGTTGCCCTTGAGTCCGGTGGCTGCTGGCCCTGCAGCGCCGCTGTTCAACGCACCGCCTCGCTTTTGGGTGGACAACGCCACCGGCGAAGTCAACAACCTGCACAACCTGCTCAGCACCTTGGATTTTCTTGGTTACGGAATGCTCGCAGTGGTCGTGGCGATTCTAGTGGCCTACCCGTTCACTATGAACTTCGCCCACCGCGCCGCGGCATTCGTGGTGCGCAATATCAGCCATGAAGCAGTGATCTCGACCTTTATCGGCCTGGTGCTCGTGATTGGCATATGGGAGGGAGGTTTGCTGGGCCTATTGGTGATTGTCACGGTGGGCTTGCTCGGCGGTTTCCTTGCGCGCTTCCTGGGTTTCAACACCGGTGTGCAGTTCATGGGCTACTACACGGCGGTCCTTAGCGTTCCGGCGATCATTGCGCTCGTGGGCTAGTTCCGCCCACGTAGAACATCCAAGACGTTTTCCCCGCAGATAGCTGTTTTATCCGCGACGGGAGAGTGTTGTCTGCTAAAAAGGAATAACAACAGTGAAAATCCTTTCCCGTTCCACCCCTACCCTGTTGGTTTACCTGGTTTTGTCCGCCGACGGCCACGCCGAAAGTTTTATTGACGATGCCAAGGCCTCTTTGAACCTGCGCAATTTTTATATCAATCGCAACTTTGTCGATCGCAATTATCCCCAAGCCAAGGCCGAAGAGTGGACTCAGAGTTCCATCCTCGATGCACGCTCGGGTTTCACCTCGGGCACCGTTGGCCTCGGCATGGATGTGCTGGGCTTGTATTCGGTGAAACTCGACGGGGGCAAGGGCACTGCCAACACCCAATTGCTGCCGGTGCACGATAAAGGTCGCCCGGCGGATGATTTTGGCCGGCTTGGGGTGGCATTGAAAGCGAAAATCTCAAGCACCGAATTAAAGGCCGGCGAATGGGCGCCGGTCTTGCCGGTGCTGCGTTCCGACGATGGACGCTCGCTGAGCCAGACCTTTCGCGGGATGCAATTGACGTCTCGCGAACTCAACGGCCTGACCTTGTATGGCGGTCAATTCCGCGCCAACAGTCCACGTAATGAAGCAAGCATGGAAGCCATGTTTATGGCTGGCCGTGCGAAGGTAACCTCGGACCGCTTTAACTTCGGCGGCGTCGAATACCAGTTCAACGAGAAAAACACCCAAGCGGGCGTCTGGTATTCGGAGTTGGTCGATATCTACCAGCAACGCTATTTCAACCTGACCCACAGCCAACAGGCAGGCAACTGGGTGCTGGGGGCTAACCTGGGTTATTTCACGGGCAAAGAAAACGGTAAGGCCCTGGCCGGAAGTCTGGAAAACCGGGCATGGTCGGCCATGCTGTCGGCGAAAATTGGTGCCAACACGTTTTATCTCGGCGGACAACGGATGTTCGGGGATAACGCTTGGATGCGTGTGAACGGCACCGCGGGCACCAGCTTGGCGAACGACAGTTACAACTCCAGTTATGACGCGGCACAAGAGCGCTCCTGGCAGGTGCGTTATGACCATCACTTCGTTAATCTGGGCCTGCCGGGCTTCACATTGATGACCCGCTACATCAGCGGCAGCAACGCCCACGTCGGTGCAGTGAGCGATGGTAAGGAATGGGGGCGTGAATCGGAACTTGCGTATGTGGTGCAAAGTGGAGTGGCCAAGAACCTCAGTGTACGGTGGCGCAACTCCACCTTGCGTAGGGATTACAGCTCCCTGGAGTTTGATGAAAACCGCTTGATTGTCAGCTATCCACTGTCGTTACTGTAGGAGCCGGTTTCGGAGCCCCATTTTAATAGGTCGACTAATTCCGAACACATCGATAGGTGGTTCTGACGCCATTGCTTAAATGCTTCTTCATTGAAAAGCTCAGCGATTGGTGTCCGGTTATTTTGTCAAATCAGGACTTTTTCAGGATTTCTCCAGAGCATGGTCAGGCCTGCCTTCCTATTGGTAAGTAATATTGACGGTGGCAGATGCCTTGATGGGGCCGACAGTCACTTTGTCCGGAGCAAACGGGAAGTAGAACGCACCCAGTGAGACGCTGAAGAGATCGGGGCTATAAATACCGGGTTGCAATCTGTGAATCGAAGTCGCTCGTCCGCGTGCCATCGATGATCGTGAAAATATCACGGGCGCCGATGGGTTGTTTGCAGCAACCAGCATGATTCCGACTCCTTGCGCTGCAAGGGGGCGTTGATCAACCAGATAGGTATCCCGAGTGCCCAAGTCAGTACTAGAGAGGAAAATGTCAACCATGCGGTCCGAGAATCCATTCCCCCGAAGGTTGTCACAGCTAAAGTTTAAATTAAATGGAGTATAGCCAATCCGCGAACCTGCGGTAAGGCTTGAGATGCCAACCTCTGGAAGACTGACGGTGAGCCCGGGGTTGTCCAACTTGCAAGTGGTATAGGTGGGCGTGTAGATCAATGCCAAGTTTTGAGTGAACATATTTCTTTTCCAATCGGGCGCTCCGGCCACCAGATAGTACGCCGAGCTGAAAATAGAACCAATCCATTCAAGCAAACCCATGTTTGAGTCGTCGACGACATTTACGAAATTTTTGAGCAGCGCCACGCTACTGCCAAATTTTGTCTCGTCAGATCCAGTCACGTTTTCCAAGGTAAATCGCATCGTAATGGCCGTATTCACCTCGGCGCCTCGATGTGAACCCGATTTCATGGGTATGGATTCCGGCATCGAGATTATTTCTACCCGAATCCAATAGGCGCCATTGTGAAATCCGATTAATACCCCGCCAGATTTTTTAAGAGCAGATTGATACTTCAGCTGTTCGCCTCCAGAACAACTAAACGGCCGATTCGTAAAGTTAGTATAGACTGTCGTCGTCCACGTTGGGGAAATATCCTTTTTCAAGCGCTCCGAAAGATCCAGCACAATATCAGGGCCTCGGGATGTAATATCATCATAGCACGTTGCATTGGCGGTATAGTTGAAAATAAGGTTCAATAACAAAACAGCAAAAAACAACTTGGTTGTTGACCAAACAGACATCAGCACGTCTCCACTTATCGACACGAAACGGACGCTCGAGGCGCGAGTACATCCGGCAGGTTTATAGCGCAGACACTGTCATTCATACGCACTGTTAGCTGTGATGGTCGTTCGTCATAATTTATATATAACGTACTAGCTTGGCCAATATAGCCGATAGAGTCCCCGGCTTGATCCAGCACCTCGGCGCCGAAGGGCAACGGGGAACCATTTGCATGTAAAGCACGAAAGTTCAGCGCCTGACGCAAGTCAGTTTTGAATGTGACCTTTGCCACTGCGTCGGCAAACGGCACGCTGTGAGCAACGTTGCCTATAACTCTCCCTCCCGAGGCATTAGCGCCCTCGGACAGCATGATTGAATTTGAGCGGTACGGGCTTGCGTAAGGCACAAGCGCGTAACCATCTTCATCGGTAACGACACTGGCATCACCATTGACAACCATTCCCTTTGCCTTGGGAGCTTCGACAACTAGCATCGTATTACCCATATCATTGGATGCCAAAATTTTTCCTGGAATCATGACCACAGTGCCGCGTGCGTCCAAGCCAAACTGTCGGTAATCGGATGCTTCACCGAGGGTTCCCCCGACAGTGAAGTTGTTGGCGCGGTAAGTACTGCCCACACTGATGGCACGGTTCTCAGGGTCATGACTCGCTGCCACACTATAACTAAGCCGTTGAGATTGCAGGGCGCTACCGCTGACACTAGTATTGCTTTGCGAATAACGTGAGTCGGCAAATGAAACGCTACTGGCGATGGTGGCACGATTCGAAAACATCTCGAATGGAATAGTAAAACCAATATACGATCGCGTCTGCTCATGCCCATGTGAATCACGGACCTTGTTGACGGACAGACTAATGGATACCTGGTTGAACGATTTCGAAAAGCCAAACTGGTACTCCCGACTTTTTTTGTTGGAGCCCCAGTAATCTCGTTGCACGCCTGCGAAATATACAGAACCCCATTCGCCGGGGAGACGTTGACTGATATTGAGGCTGAAATTGTTACGGGGCCGTGCACCAGTTAACGAATCCCAAGTCTTCATGTCAATCACAGAGGTGTCTTCGGTCTGATGTATATTAAATCGATCCTGGTATTTTTTTCGACCTTTACTGAAATTGTTTTCTTTCGCATAAATGGCATCATCAAACGTATAGAAATTTGCGCTCGAGTACCGAAAAGCGCCTAGCGTGAAATTTGTGGCCGTGGCATCGAGAAGTTTACTGTAGGTGATTCGAATACTCTGCCCGGTGAAATCTTGCTCTTTTAGATCCGTGCGCGCATGGGTAACGTCCAGAGACAGAGCGCCCACTGGCAAATTAAAGGCGCCGCCGATCAAGTACGCTTGATATTCGGAGCTCACTGTACTTCCGAGGTAGCCCGTCGCGCGATTATCAAGCCCTCGTTGCCAGGTTGCCTGGAAAAAATCCGGGGTATAGTTCGTATTAGGTTGTACGGCAGAGCCCAATGTTAAAGCGTATTTACTAACACCGGCTTTCAGCATGCTAGGAACGGACGAAAAAGGTATTGTGAATGACGTGACCTCTCCGCTGGCCTCTTGAACAATCACTGTGAGATCCCCCGCCGAGCCGGTCTGCGGTAATGCATCAATCACGAAGGGACCTGGCGGTACGTTTTCCTGATAGATGATGCTGCCGTTCTGCTTCACTATAACCAGTGCATTGGTTCTGGCGGTTCCTCGGACAACCGGAGAAAATGCTTGCATTGAGTTAGGAAGCATGTTGATGTCCGAAAATAAACCGACACCTTTGGTTTTGACAGAATCAAATAATTCCCCACCAGAATAAAACTCACCGACTCTTACCACGGACTTCAATGACGCAATATTATTTTGTGCATAACGGAGATTGGACTGGTACTGCATCCGCTCGTCGGCCCGCTTACTTGCCGAGCCAAGTTCTCTAAACTGCCACCCACCGATATTTACACCTAGACTCAGGCCTGAGTAAAGGTCATTGGTGGCGACATTTGTACTTTGGGCTTCCAGCCGGTTATAAACAGCATTGTAACCAAGAATTAATGCAGACAATCCGGGATCCCAGAACTGCGGATCAATGTAGCTTTGATCAGTACGTCGTACATAGGCTTGAGGGATACTCACGCGAAGACTCTGTGTACTGATGTCCAGCACAAAGGTCGCGCCCTCTGAAATTTTCTGGACAGGAATCCAATCATTGGAATCCGCAGCGGGTGACACCAAGGAGGTTTGCAGCCCCAGTTCTGAAATAGCGGTTGAGGCGATTTTAACATCCTCTCGTGTACTACCAAGCAGCACCTTAAATCGGCCCTTCCATAGATCATTTACATAAACATCCAATTTATGTCGGCCAGCAGGTAGTTCAACATTGCTCAAAAATCTCGAAAGATCTGACTCTTTCGACCTGCCGGCCAGAAGTGACGTATCAAACAACTCCGCGCGCGCATCATGCATCACCGCTGAAACGCTCATTAGTACGCTAAAACAAGCGAAAGTCTTTATTGTTTCTACCTGAGAAATCGATTTAGCGCAATGTGACCACTTCATCTCGGTATGCACCCAGGTCGTCAACATAAGTCAAAATAAATTGAGTACCAGGCTCAAGTTTAGTATTGCCTGGTATGTCCAATGAAGAATAAGGAGCAATCATGTTGGACCCCGCGATTTCAACGCTCGAGTTTTTTTCCGCAATTCGCACAATCGTCAAGTGATAGGCGTTGTCATTGAAAACAGACACACTCGTGCCGCGCGCCATAATTCTGATGTTTTCATTACTGAAGTCAGGGAGCGACTTCAGAGCGCTAGGGCGAAAAAAAAGCTTAACGCGTGTTCTAAGGGCTAGTTGCAGCGTATTTTGCCCTTGCAAGTGTTCCGGAAATGCAGGTATTTCTAGAACATTCAAATAAAATACACTTTCACGATCGCCGGGTACCGGTTGGTCAGTTTTTTCGATCCTGAGTTGCTGCCCGCCGTGGCCGAGCACTTTGACGATGGGAGGGGATAACAAAAACGGTACCTGCGCTGTTTCAGGCGTAGAGTTGACATCTCCATCATCAATCCAGGCCTGAACTAAAGAAGCATCCGCCCCCGTGCTCGTCAGTTGTACGGTTTTAAATCCCTTACTTTCATGGTAAATAATTCGCGTACCATTCAAAATTATGTTTGCTTGGGCACAGGCGGAGCCCACAACAAAACATCCCAATATCAGTAACTTAAACATCGCTTGCCCCAAACCAGGCCTGCTGTAGCGGCCTGGAGCTTCGAAGGACGTATCAGAGATACGAAATGGTATATATCAAACTAGAGCTTATTGACCCTACCCTTGCAGCAGCCGTGTTTGTCTTGTAATAGTAAGCGTCGAACACTAGGGTTTCTGAATCGGGCGACTTCTTCGCACCGATGATCCCGGTATTGAACGGCGTATTGAGTTGCACAGGTGTTTGCGTTCCAGGCAAGCCCAGAGAAAAGCCAACGTTTTTGGCAATCGCTGCATCGCTCTCGTTTACCGAGGTATTCACCAGATACTTTCCATCGGTGGAGATATTATCCGCTGACGAAAAATACATCATTAGTGGCGTGGTTGGAGCAGCTGGCGTAGTCGCGGAACTGCTGGCCGCATTACAGCCCGAAAAGGTCATTGAAAATGATTTCTTATTCTTTAAGATTGGACCTACAGTCGTCCCAGCCTCTGCAACCGTTATAGGTGCAAGCGCGACAGTGAAGTCGGCACTCTTACCACCATTGATTGTGCAAGTGGTGTCGGTGATCATGCCGTTAAAAGAAATCACGCCACCTGACACGTTTGTGGCAGCTACGGAGTGGACACTAGCAATAACAGCCGATACGGCCGCGAGCGTTTTGATGTAGTGTTTCATAAGATTTCCAATTGCATTAATTGAGTTTAGGAAGCCATAACTGTCGCGCGATTATTTTTTATTTGATCGCGCTTAGTGACTAGACGATTAAAAATAATTTCTGCATCTTCCCCTCAAAACAACCGAGTAACGGCGCTGGAGACGCCCCTTCCAAATTTACCGCAATATTCAACAAACACTTCCGAAGGCATCGAGCGTGCGAAGAAAAAGCCTTGTGCATATTGCACACCAAGCTGAATCAAACGCTGACATTGCGTGGCAGTTTCGACACCCTCTACCACCATTGACATGCTCAGCTTCTCTGTAAGCGCAAGTGCGAAAGAGATGACAGCCTCAACCTGGAAATCATCCGGAATTCTTTGGACAAATGCCCGATCGAGCTTCACCTCGGTAAACGGCAATACGATAAGTCTCTCCAACGTTGAGTACCCTGAGCCAAAATCGTCCAATGACAATCCACATCCTGCACCTCTCAAATGCAACGCATTTTCGTAAGCGGCGGAACTACCGGGAAGCGTCGCGGACTCCAAAATTTCAAAAACAATGCTGTTGTGGCTTACGTTATTTTTTTCTATTTCTTCAATTAACCCCTCTACCAAATTTTTATTCGCCAGTTGTACTGGATGTAAATTCAATGAAAGAGGCACCAGAGCATCAATGTGTGCCAGCTGTCTCTGAAGTGCCAACCCCTGTTTGAACAACACCCAGAGCAGTGAGTCGATCAACCCATGCTGCACCATTGCCGGGATAAATTCCCCGGCTGGAAGAACTCCCCTAACAGGATGGTTCCAGCGCGCCAACAACTCGCCGCCCGCCACCTGGCGATCAAGCAGATGAATCTTTGGCTGTATAAAGGCTTTAAATTCCTGTGACTCCAAACCTCGTTTGATATCAGCCACAAGAGATAGCTGAGAGTGGGCAGTGCTTGCTGCTGCATCTCTGACTCCAAATTCGCTCTCGAGGTATGCTGGGAATTGACGCTTCACGGTATTTCAAATCCCTATATAGGAGGAGTGGTTCAGTCGTGATGGCGGCACTGTAATTAGGAAACAGCTGTGGTATCTGTAGGAAATTTCCCAAGTGGCGAATTATGGAGAATGCGGCGATCTGCCAGCATTGTTGCTAGTCAGCATCCTGAAAAGCAGGGACAGCCAACAGAGAGGCTGGATCGCGCATCACAGAGGGAGGCTGGCGTGTCGTAAGAAATTTCCTACATTACCGCTGCTCGAATCTGACCTATCCTTGATCTGCTCTTGGTGACAGCCTGAGCTATTCAAGGTTTGTGTTGCAGAGGTGTCGATGTGAAAGCGATGATTGTTGACGATCACCCTATTATCCGTGTGGGTGTACGGATGCTCTTGCAGGAAGAAAAGTTTGATATTGTCGCTGAAACTGGCGATGGTGCTGAGGCGGTACAGATGGTACGCACGTATGCCCCGCAGTTACTGGTACTGGACATCGCAATGCCTATGCTTGATGGCTTGGAGGTTCTGACGCGTATAGGTACCTATGGGCTGACGACCAAGGTTTTGATCTTTACGTCGCAAGAGCCCAACTTTTTTGCTCGCCGTTGCATGCAAGCCGGTGCCGCCGGGTATGTGTGTAAAACCGGCGACTTTGCGGAGCTGCGCAGAGCCGTCAGAGCCGTTATGAGCGGCTATCCCTTCTTCCCCGAGTTACCAACTAGCTCGGTGTGCCGTACGGACGCAGAGAAATCCGAACAGTTGATGATCCAGAATCTCTCGAACCGTGAGCTCGCTATTTTGCAGCAATTGGCTCGTGGCTTTAGCAATAAAGAAATCGGCGAGGCTATGCTGTTGAGCAACAAGACAGTTAGTACGTATAAAACCCGACTTGCCGAAAAACTCCAAGTACGCTCGGTCGTCTATCTTGCCGACTTCGCCAAACGAAATAACCTTATATAAATGAAGTACCGGACAGAGTTACTTTGCGTGTTGGCGATTTGGAGCTTGACATTAGATTCATTTTCGGCAGCCGCTGGAATCGAGTCGTTACCGCTGAACGGGCGGTCGCACATGATGCCACTTATCCAGTCCGATAATTTTCCCAATAAGAGCTGGTTACAGCAAAAAAAAATTATCACGTTTGGTACGTCCCTTGCGGGAGCCCCTCCCTTGGAAATCAGGACTTTAAAAGGTGAGTACAGCGGAATTACCGCTGATTACCTTGAACTGATTTCCGACGCGCTGGGTGTGGAGATTCGCGTCCGGCGATATATTGATGAAGCTTCGGCGGAAACTGCGTTACTTAACGGTGAAGTTGACATGTTGGCTCCCCCGGGAACGAGACATACTTCTGCGGAGTCATTTATTGAATCGTCCTCTTATTGGGTGGATCCCAGCGTGATCGTGACTCGACAGAAAGCTTTCCCCCTCAACCCTTCGCAGCGGGTGCTTCATTTATCTGCGGTGACGTCTTCAACTGGACTGGCGGCTCTGCACAAGTCATACCCTAACGTTACAATTACAAATTACCCAACCTCCCTGGAAGCGATTGCGGCTGTCAAATTCGATTTAGTAGATGGCTTTGTGGGTGGTGCCTTGGATGCAGCACATGTGATCAATGCCAATTTTTTTTCTGGTTTGTATTTAAGTCCGATTGAAGAGATGTCGAGTATGAAGCGCTTCAGGTTTCGCCGATCCGATCAACATCTGCAGCGCGCGGTCAACTTGGTATTGTCGGCGGTTAACCAAGAGAAACAAGCAGGCATCATACAGCGCTGGACCGGTACCTCGCTCTACCCCCCGCCCCTCTCTGAGCTGAATTTGACACCCACCCAGCGCCACTGGATCACTGAAAACTCCCCAGTCAAAATTGGTCTCGTCACCGATTATCCGCCTATCTCCTTTAACGATCAAAACTATGCTTACCGGGGTATAGCTGCTGATGTTCTTGAATACGTAAGCGAGATCACGGGTTTACACTTTAAAATTGTAGAGTGCTCCTCAGCAGAAGAGGTCAGAACGAAGCTCGCGAATGGTGAGGTCGATATCGTACTTAATTTGTCCGGTATCCGACCCGATGCTGAAATCATTTACACCCGCGCGTTTCTCTCGACTCCGAGAGTTCTGATTTCGCGCGCGTCGGATACGTGGATCACACAAATTTCTGATCTGGCAGGACATCGCGTTGCTTTCGACACTACCAATCTCGATTTTGTGGATTATCTAAGGCGAGAATATCCGGACATAATACAGGTGCCCTCCGATGGCATTTATACATCGCTCCACTTACTCAAAACAGGCCAAGTGGATGCCAGCATCGGGAATTTTGCAACGGCCAAGTATGCGCTTGCGAAAAATCAAAGGGATGAGTTGCGCATCGTCAATGTCGTGGATGGCAAATTTTCTCACTTTGCAATGGGGACACGTCCTGAGAATAAGCTTTTATATTCTATTATCGATGCTGCGGTCGCATCGCTTAATCCGGAACAGCTGAGAGCGTTGGCGAGTCGTTGGGGCGGCGACGTGGCTATCGATAAAACCGAGCTGGTCGCTGCACGCAGTGTCTACTACCGAGGGATAGTGTCGGCCGTTCTTCTTCTCGCGGTCGCCATCGTCTGGATCCTGTACCTTCGGCATCTCATCAACCAGAGAGTAATCGCTGAAAAAGCGCTGCGAGATCAAATGAAGTTCATGGAGACTCTTATTAATAGTCTCCCGCATCCCATATATGTGAGGGATCAAGCTGCACGTTTGATCACCTGCAATCAGCGTTATCTGGCAGAAACAGGACTATCATCGAGCGACGTAACGGGGACGCTCCTGACCGACTACTCATTCATTCCGCCAGAGTATGCAAATGTCTTTCAGAATAGATACCTGCATGTGATGGCGAGGGGCGAACAATACTCGGAGGACATGAAGCTTTATCTCCCTGGAGGTCGTTCTATTACCGCCTTCCATTGGGTTGTGCCTTACCAGGATGATGATGGCGTAATCAAAGGTGTTATTGGTGGGTGGGTGGATGTCACAGAGCGTGAAGCGTTGCTATTAAAACTCATAGAAGCGAAACATGAGGCTGATAGCGCCAGTCAAGCCAAAACAAAATTTGTAGCAACCATAAGCCACGAAATCAGGACGCCGATGAACGCTGTTGTGGGTATGTTGGAACTTGCCATGATCAAAGCTCGGCAGGGGGTACTTGATCGACTGGCGATCGAGGTCGCTTACGATTCTTCGAAAAATCTGGTCGGTATCATCGGGAATACATTAGACATCATACGCGTCGAGTCGGGACATCTAACACTCGCGCCTGAGCGTGTGGCGTTGAAGGATCTTATCATTTCGACCACGCGCGTTTTTCACAATCTCGCTCGGCAGAAAGGTCTCAGTATTGACGTCAAGGTCGATGCGTTGGCCCAATGCGAGGTTTTTATCGATCCACTTCGTTTCAAACAGATACTTTCCAACTTGCTGAGTAATGCGATCAAGTTCACCTCGCAGGGTAATGTCACCGTTGATGTCAGCGCGCATCGATGGAGTACCAGCCATCTGGCGTTAAATGTCTGTGTCCGCGATACCGGCGTGGGAATTAAGGCTGAAGATATACCAAAGCTGTTTACACCTTTTAGCCAAGTGGGTACTGATAGCGCTTCACTTTCGGTTGGGTCAGGATTGGGATTGAATATCAGCAAGGCACTTTCTTCCATGATGGGTGGTACCTTGAATCTTCGGAGTGTCTTTGGAAAAGGTACGGAGGTTGAGTTAAATCTTAATGTGGAATTTGCACCACCCGAGATACGTAACGCGGTCAGCATCCTCGAAATGCCCATGAGTCGCGAACTGAAGATCTTGGTAGTGGATGATCATCCTGCCAATCGCTTGTTGCTGACCCAACAACTCATCTATCTCGGCCATCAGGTGGCCGATGAAGTTGATGGTATCAGTGGATTCCGTGCTTGGAATGCAGGCGGGTTCGACGTCGTGTTTACTGACTGCAATATGCCCATTCTGAACGGCTACGACCTGGCTAAAAAAATCCGTCACGTGGAGAAAACGTCAGCTAGAGCCCCCTGCCTTATCTTAGGCTTTACCGCAAATGCTCAGGCGCGTGAAGTGGAAATGTGCAAGGTAGCAGGAATGGATGACTGTTTGTTCAAGCCTGTCAGCTTGGATGATTTGGCAAAACGGCTGCAACACTTGGCAGCGCCGGTCGATGCACGTGACTCAGAAAGCGAATCGTCGCAACAACAGACGAGCTTTAACATTGCCAACCTGACACAACTCGCAAGTCACGATGCCGAGCTCATGACTAAATTGCTACACGACATCATCCGCGAGAGCGAGGAAGATTTACGGCATATTCTCAGGTTGTTCGCCTTGGACGACCATATAGGCTTATATGACTTGGCCCACCGCGTGAAGGGGGTAGCAAGAATCATAATGGCTAACCGCGTGATAAACGCCTGTGATCAATTGCAACTTGCCTGTTCAGGACCCGATAGTACGGAGTTTGCGAAAGTCGTTGATGAACTGTATCAGTCCGTTGAGAACCTGCTCAGCGATTTGAATAACTTTCTGGCCTCGACGGATTCGTGAGCCCAGAGCATATTCGAGAATATACCCGGCCCCAGACAAGATTTTTCTTGTGCACAACCCTCAATCAATTGCATAGGCTTTTGCGATTTTTTGGAGACGTAGCGATGCAGAGAACTCAAGAGAGAGTCGTCGTGATAGGAAAGCGTTTTGGCGAGATGCTGGAGTTCACACGCTTGCTTAACCGCCTGGGGATTTTCAACATCACGCTTCGTAGCACTGCGAAAGAGGTTGTAGAACTGCTCGAAGCTGGAGATCGATTCGAAACGTTGATCTTCGACAATTTTGAAGTTCGCAGGGACAGCGATTGCCTGAAATCCCTTGCTTGGTATCGCGCGATAAACCTGATCATTCTCACCTCGGATGTGAACTTTCAGGAGCGCCGTCACCTTGCCGAGTGGGCCAAAAAACGCTCACTACCCTCACTTCGTATATTGCAACTACCCGTCCGAGGCGAAGATTTGCAAAGGATCATAAATCCGACCCCAGCCGGAAACCTTCGCGCTACAGCACTCTAGGTTCTAAGTCGGTCGAACTCACCTTTCACTTCAGCTCTTTACGCATCAGCGCATTCGGCAACGACACACCGCGGGTGACCGAGAGTTTTCTCTCCACTACATGAAAACCGTGACGCTCAAAGAAGATCTCAGCGGTGCGACTGACGTCTGAAGTGAGTTCTCGAATTCCCAGCGTATCCGCTTCGTCAAGGATACGACTCATGAGAAGAGTGCCGATGCCTTGACCAGCATGGGCACCGGAAACAAAAAAATGGTCGATGTAACCATTGGACTGAATATCGGCATAGCCCACTATTTCGCCATTGTGTTCAGCGACAAACGGATTGATTGTTCGCATCCGTGTCGTCCAGTACTGCGGGTCAATGTCTTCTGGTGCCCAAGCATCAATCTGGTTTTGAGTGTAATCACCCGCTGCGAGTTGATGAATACTCGAGAAGAAGACACGAAACAACGCGGCCTCATCTCCTGGCGAGAAACGGCGAATTTTCATAAGCATCCATGAGGTTCAGTCAAAGGGAAAAGCCAGGCTACAGGCTGTACCAAGGAAACGCCGGCAGTTTCTTCATCTCGGGCCTGGTACTGCTTGACCAGGACGAAGACATCTCCGTCCTGGCTTGTCCGCCGCCGTTACAACTGACCC
>NZ_JBWXMQ010000031.1:0-24355 GCF_056626735.1 Pseudomonas sp. 1
TGATCACGTGTAACAGCGACGCATCGGCACTCTTCGATCATCTGGCCGAGCAGGTCGGGTTGACGGGTTTGATGTCTTGGCTGGCCACCGCCTCGTCATTTTTGCGGGCGGAGGCCTCACGGGCTTGTATCAGGATCGCTTGGTGTCGTGCTGATACGCGATCACCGCCATCCTGTGCAAAGGTTTGGTTGGTCGCAATCTGAAGAACGGGCAGCAGGGCAGGTGTGCCGAATTTCATCGTTAAGTCAAAATTCGACTTTATAATTCAATTTGATTATCAGATCCGGAACACCCCCAATTGTTTTCAATAAACCCATCGCGCCATCAGCCACTTTGTGGCAATCCAAAGGCATGCAGACGGTTGTAACGGGTTGATGCATTAGTTTGTTGCGTACACGATCTCGGAGGTCGTCCAGGAGGGCGAACAAATCTGGACTGATTGTACCGCTGCTGTTTAAGTTTTTGAGCATGTCGCCTACAGTCGGTTTTTTTGAGTTGTGAACCGTTTTGTGTAAGTCCCATAACTGCTTGAGAGAGGACTCGACAACAAACCAGATCATCGTGAACGATCCTCTGAAGTCATGGTTGCTGAATGCGAACTTTGCTTTGGCGATCAAAGCGAGTCGCTTAATTAGTTCCGGGTTTTCGATGGCTTGTTCAAAATGCTGCAATGCGTTTTTGATCGTAGCAGCCTTCACCTTTGTGAAACTTGACCATGTCCCAATGTCGTGGGAGGGTGTCGAATAGGTGCCTATGAATGATGTGCATCTTGCAGCCATCAAAGATAATTTGTTCGTGTGATTTTTCCGCACAGGGTTTTGTCCGATAAAGCCGACACGGCAGGTATCCTCCATCGATACCGCACAGAACGAAATTTCTCCGGAGTCAGGGCAGGCGATGGATTCAGACTCAATGTAAAGCTGCATCACATTGGCATAATCCATATGTTCGTCCCACCATTGAACGGCTTCTGCAATCTGGTCAGGGTCGCTCATGGACGGGCGGGTCTTCGCTAATTCACTAATATGAAGCAGCATCAGCCCGTCGACGCAGATGACCGCTGAAAATTTCGGTGTGCGGTGCCAAATCACCGGGTCGGGAATAATGCCATTCAGCTTGCGGCGGTCAGTCGGATCGTCGACATCCAACCAGTCCTCAACCCAGAACCCTTTTTCATCATAAAATCCGATGTAATCTTCGATATCGTCGTTGCTTGAAATGGTGTCCAAAATTTTCACTCGATATTTAACTAGCGGACGATGTCAGATGTTCATATGTCAGTCCGCAGGATAATCACGTCACGCTCACGTCGATTGGCCGAGCTCATTCACCACGGCCACGCCCCCCAGGATTATCTCTCATTGTCTGACACTTGCCGAAGATGCGGAGATGCGCCCGGCAGCCATCGGCTATGAGCGGCCACTCCGCCGTGGTCAGCGCATCCCGATCGTCGGGGTGCACGCTGGTGATCACTTGTTCGAGGCTGAGGCCCTCGCGCCCCAGGCTCGGGTCGAGGTTGAACACCTGGGCAAAGCCTTCGTCGACGGCAAAGCGATCAGTCAGCAGGTCCCAATCGAGACATTGCCTTACTTCCTGATTGCAGGTGTTGAGGGAGAACGTTCGAAGCATTTTCTTGTACGCAGTGAGGGGCGCGTACAGGGTTATAGGCGTCTCATTAAGGTGACTCGTCACGGAATCTCGCGTGGGAGCGTATCCGTAGTAAAAGAAATTGTACGCGGCTAATAAGTTTGTATAGGTTTTAATCAAGATAGGCGGAAAAATGCCATCTGACAATGAAGCGGCATTTTTTCGTGTAGAGAGGAAGACTCACTTCACAGCGTGAAGCTTTTCTTGTGTAGAGGGGAGAGGGGCGAATATTGATCCGCACTGCCTGGCGCCATTGCCTGCACGCTGAAAAAGGCCCGGATTCATCCGGGCCAGTTTTGCACGTCAGCGTGAATCCGCCTTGCTGACAACTTCGGCGGATGATCTTTTCCGGCGTCTCTGAAGCCAGCTATGGAACGCATGTACGGGATGGAGGATGGCGGTCAGTATGCCAATCAGCAGGATGGTGAAGAGGATGATCAGCGGGAGGCTTTCGTGCGAGAACATGGTGGGTTACTCCTGTAGTCACTATGTCGTAACCCGCAGAATAGACGCATCGAAGCCTGTTTTCGATGAATGAATGTTCATCCTTGAACGCTGCTGGTGTGTTACGGCGAATCTTCCGGGTGCATTGTCAGAATGATCTTCCCAACATTCCTTGAAGACTCCATTCGCCAGTGGCATACGCCAGTCGCACGGCTCGCATCCCTGGCTGCGCGGCGAGATATTGTTTCGATGCTCACGAAGCGATCGCGAGATGAACGGCGTTTTTACACAGCAAACGTAGTCCCGCGAGTATTCACAAAAAGCGAGTAGATCGAGTGACTACTTGCCATGAACAACCTGTTCCCTTCGCGCCCCCCGAAGCACAGGTTCGGGCAGCGCTCTGGCAGCGAAATATGGCCGATGGCCTTGCCCTGTGGATTGAAAACACGCACGCCGTCGAGTTTTTCCAGATCGGCCCTGGGATCACCATTGCCGCCCCAGCCGCACCACAGGTTGCCCGCTTCGTCGCACTTGATACCGTCGATTGCCGCGTAGTCCAGCCCCTCGATGTGCTTGCGGCGCTCGCCCAGTGTGCCGTCTTCGTTCACGGCAATTGCCCAGATCAAGCGATTGGGTTTGGCGCGGCCTTCGACGACATACAGGGTTTTTTCGTCGGGACTGAAGCACAGGCCATTAGGGCCGTTAAGGTCGTCGATCACCCGAGTGACCTTTCTGCTCTCACCATCGATGCGGTAAACGGCGTGGGGTTGGCTCGGGGTGATTTTGTGGCCTTCGTAATTGTTGCCGGTCTGGAATGGCGGGTCGGTGAACCAGATCGATCCGTCACTTTTGCAGACGATGTCGTTGGGCGAGTTGAAGGGCTTGCCATCAAAGCTGTCGGCCAGCACGGTGATCGTGCCGTTGTATTCGGTGCGTGTGACGCGGCGGCCTTCGCTGGTGGTGGTAGAGCCTTCGCAGACGATAAGACGCCCTTGGCGATCCCGGCACATTCCGTTGGAGAAGTTCGAGTGTTCACGGTACACGGTGAAGGTCTCGGTGATTTCATCCCAACGCATGATGCGATTATTGGGGATGTCGCTGACCAGCAAATAGCGGCCATCACCGACCCAGACCGGTCCTTCGGCCCAGCGCATGCCGGTGGCGAGTTTTTCCACACTAGCGTTGAAAATACGCAGGTCGAGGAAGCTGTCGTCGAGGATATGAATCAGTGGATCCGGGTAGCGTTGACTCAACGGTTCGGCAGCTTCAGAGAAACTGGGCAGCAAGGCGCTGCCGGTGGCGAGCGTGGCGGAAACAGCGAGGGACTTCTTCAGGAAGCTGCGGCGTGTATTGCCTTTTACCTGTTCGAGGTTGTCAGGCTTGGCGGACAGGGATGAGCCCATGTAGCGATCTCCATGGTTTTATTTTTTTTGGAGACGCAGTAATAGCCCGTGATAGGACATCGTACAAGTGATTTGTTATTCAAGTCTGGTCGGGCTTGGAGATTAAGGCCTTCGCCCGAAATCGAAGCCCAGCGTAAATACGACGAGTTGCAAAGCACCTATCACTTGCAGGCACAACTGGTCAGTTACGCCGGCGACACCGGCATCGACATCAGCCGCTACGCCGACAGCGATGCACTATCGATGCACACCGAAGGCCTGACCTCTTACGTGATGCGCCCCGATGGCAGTGGTCAGCCGCTGACGGCGGGTGATGTGAAAAAGCGCTTCGCCAGCGTTACTCGTGGCAGCGACCTGATTCTGGTCGGTACACCGCAGCAAGTCGCCTATCGCATCGAAGAGCACGCGCGAATATCCGGCACCAGTGGCTATATGCTCAACCCGCTGATCAGCCCAGGCAGTCTTGAGGACTTTGTCGAACTGGTCATTCCCGAACTGCAAAAGCGTGGGCTGTACCGGAATCAGCCACAAAGCGGCACCTTCCGTTCGCGGTTAAGGGCAAATCACTCCAATCACCTGCCTGCCTCGGTTTATGGGGCTTCGTTCCGCTTCGACAAGGCGCTTTAGGCTGACACTCAGCATCTGTTATTCCAGCGCTGCGCAGGGAACAGGTGCGCCAGCGGGTCGAGCGAGGTCGTCGCGGCTTTGGTGGCCGTGCCGGGTGTGTAGGAAAAAATTCGGGGCTTTGCGCCTTCCTGAGCCGTGTTCCTACCGAAATTTGCGATTTATCCAACAGAAAAGGGGTTGGTTTCTCAGTGAAATATTAATTAGAATCAGTCTCATTTATATCCTTCGCGCAGGGTCTCTTGAGATGATTGAAGCAGCGACGCCACCGGAGCACAGCCTACACACCTTGTACCGAGACCACCGAGGCTGGCTGGAAAACTGGCTGCGAAAGCGCATGGGCAACGCGTGGGATGCGGCGGATCTGAGTCAGGACACGTTCATGCGGGTGTTGTGCAGTTCACAACCCGTCGCCGAAATGCGCGAACCGCGCGCCTATCTGTTGACCGTCGGCAAACGCCTGCTGAGTAATTTCTATACCCGACGCAGTCTGGAAAAAGCTTATCTGGACGCGTTGGCCCACTTGCCTGAAGACTGTGTCCCGTCCCCCGAGCAGCGCTGGGTAGTGTTCGAAACCCTCCAGGCGCTCGATGAACTTCTCGACGGTTTGCCCCGGGAAGTTCGTCGCGCATTTCTGTGGAGCCAGCTCGAAGGCCTGGGCTATCGCGAAATCGCCGAACGCCTACAAGTTTCCGAACGTACGGTCAAACGCTACATGGCCCAAGCCTATGAGCATTGCCTGCTGGTGGACTGGTGATGCGCGCGGCACCCTCCAGCGAAGCCCGCGAGATTGCACGGGCGGCTGCGCAGTGGCTGACATTGCTGGAGTCCGGCGAGGCTACCCAGGACGATCAGGCGCGCCTGCAGAACTGGCGCAACAGCCATAGTAGTCATGAGCATGCCTGGCAAAAGGCGCAGATGCTGCGTCAGCGTTTTTTCGGCTTGCCGTCGGTATTGGCGATGGCCACGCTTGATCGTCCTGATCCTGCTCGCCGTGCCGCACTCAAACGGGCGCTTGGGGTGACGGCGCTGGTGCCGACTGCATGGCTGATCGGGCGTCAGCTCCCGCTGGATGTCTGGCGCGCCGACTTGCAGACCGGCACCGGCGAACACAAACGCATTCCCCTGGCCGACGGCAGTACCTTGCAACTCAATACCGCCAGTGCCGTGAACATCGACCTCGGTGCTCGCCTGCTGACCTTGGTGCGCGGCGAAATGGCGCTCAACGTACCCGGAACCGCACCACTGACCATTCAGGCGCCTTATGGCCGGATCATCGTCAGTCGCAGTGAAGTGTGCGTGCGTCTCAACGAGCGCGATTGCCGCGTGTCGGTCGTCAGCGGTGCGGTGCGCCTGCAACCGCTGCAAGGCCCTGAAATGTTACTGAACGCCGGACAGCAAGTGCGCCTGCAGGCCAATGGTGCAGGGGCCGTCGGTGCGTTCGATGCGCTGCTGCCCGGCTGGCGTGACGGGGTGCTGATGGCACAGAATCAGCCGCTCGGTGAGTTCCTGCGTGAACTCGGTCGTTATCGCCCCGGCCTTTTGCGTTGGGAACCTGCGCTTGAAAGCTTGCGGGTTACCGGCAGTTTCCGCCTCGACAACACCGACCGCATCCTGTCACTGCTGGCCGCCAGCCTGCCGCTGGACGTGCAATCGCGCACCCGATTCTGGGTCACGCTGGTTCCTCGAAAAAATATTGCCTGAAGCCTGTCCCTTTTTTTCGCCTCGCCGGTCATTCCAGGTAAGTGAACAAAAAACGAGAGCTTCTTCCAATGCCCGCAGTATTCCCGAGTCGTTTGCGTCCGTTGTTGCAGTTGAGCCTCATGCTGAGCCTGAGTGCCAGTCCATTCTTGATGCCGGTGAGCTGGGCGGACGAGGCCGCTCGTCGCAGCTATCAGGTGCCCGCCGGCAGTCTGAGCGTCGCACTGACCCGGTTTGCCGGGCTGGCCGGGGTCAACCTGTCGGTGGATCCGGCGCTGGTCAGCGGTCGCAGCAGCAACGGCCTGTCCGGCGAGTATGGTGTCGAGGAAGGCTTCGCCCGTTTGCTCGCGGGCTCCGGCCTGCAACTGCAGCCGGTCGGCGAGCAGGCATATATCCTGATGCCGGCACCGGAAGGCAGCAGCCTGCAACTCGCACCGACTTCGATTCTCGGCGCCAACGACGAAACCGGCGGCGACGTGTATGCGGGTGGCCAGGTGGCGCGCCGTGGTTCGCAAGGCCTATTGGGCTCCCGCGATTTCATGGAAACGCCGTTCAGCATGACCACCTACACGAGCGAGGCGGTCAAGAACCAGCAGGCCCGCACCCTGGGTGACCTGATTGCCAGTGATCCCTCGGTCCGCGCCACCAACCCGGCCGGCGGCCGTTACGAGCAGTTCACCATTCGCGGTTTCAGTCTGTTCAACAGCGATGTGGCGTACAACGGTCTGTACGGGGTCTTGCCGACTTACACGATCGACATGGAAATGGCTGACCGCGTCGACATCCTCAAAGGCCCGACCCAGCTCATCAACGGCATTTCGCCACGGGGCAGCGTCGGCGGCGGCATCAACGTGGTGCCCAAGCGCGCAACCGACAAGCCGATCACTTCGCTGACCGCCAATTACGCGTCCAACAACCAAATTGGCGGCGCCGTGGATGTCGGGCGGCGCTTTGGCGAAGACAATCAGTTCGGCCTCCGATTCAATGGGGTCAAGCAGTCCGGTGACACCGAGTGGGATCATCAGAGCGTCGACCGTGACATGGCCGTGCTGGGGCTGGATTTTCGCGGTGAACGCCTGCGTCTTTCCACCGACGTCGGCCGTACTGAACGTGATACCGACGCCCCGCAGGAGCGCGTGCAGGTCGGTGTTAATGCCCGCGTCCCGAGTGCCAGTGAAGTCAGACACAACTATGCGCAGCCTTGGAGTAAGGCCCGTACCAAGGATACGTTCGGAACGGTGAATGCCGAGTTCGACGTCAATGATTCCACCCTGTTGTACGGCGGAGTCGGTGTACGCAAAAGCAATCATGATTTCCTTCGGCACGCGGTAGCGGTCACCAACGACAAAGGCGACTTCAGCGTCCAGCCTCGGGATTTCACCCGTGACGAAAACGTCCGTACCGCTACGGCCGGGGTGCGCAACTGGTTCCATACCGGGCCGGTGAGCCATGAAATCAATCTCGCCGCCAGCTACTTCTACATGGACTTCGAGAACGGTGGTGCGCGCTATGCGGCCTCCCCGAGCAATCTCTACAACCCCGTTGAAACGCCAACTCCGGTGCGTCCGACGCGACAGGATCCGAAGGTCTATACCGAAAACCGTTTCAGTGGTGTAGCGCTCGCCGACACGATGGGCTTTTTCGATGATCGCTTGCTGCTGACGCTGGGCGCCCGCTGGCAAAGGGTGAAGGTCGATGACTGGAGCGACGATGTCAAAGGCGACACCGCCTACGATGAAGAAAAAGTCTCGCCATCCGGCGGCATCCTGTTCAAGGCCACCGACAAACTGTCGCTGTACGCCAACTACATGGAAGGCCTGAGCCAAGGCAAGATCGCACCGTCAACATCGGTGAACGAAGACGAAATCTTCCCGCCGTTTATCAGCCGACAGGTCGAGGTTGGCGCAAAGTATGACGCCGGTTCGTTCGGCCTGACCGCCGCAGTCTTCCGGATCAAGCAACCGGCCTACGAGACCAATGCGGTGACTCGGGTCTTCGGCCCCAACGGCAAACGCCAGAACGATGGCGTGGAACTGACGGTGTTCGGCGAACCCCTCCAGGGTTTTCGTCTGCTCGGCGGTGTCATGTACATCGACAGTGAGTTGACCCACACCACCAACGGCACCTTCGATGGCAACCGTGCACCGGCGACCCCGAAATTCAACGTCAATCTCGGCGCGGAATGGGACGTGCCCAACGTCCAGGGCCTTACCCTGACCGGGCGTGGCATCTACTCGAGCTCGCAATACCTGGATCAGTCCAACGACAAGCAGATCGATGCCTGGGAGCGCTTCGACGTGGGTGCGCGCTACGCGTTCAAGGTCGACGAAAAGAACATCACCCTGCGAGCCAACATCGAAAACGTCGCGGACAAACGCTACTGGAGCTCCGCCGGTGCGTCCGATGACAGCGAGCCAGGGCTGACGCTTTCGACACCACGAACCTATCTGCTTTCGGCAACCGTCGACTTCTGAAACGAGGAACTTGGCCCATGGAAGGGCAGCGCAGGAATGTTCTGAAGGTATTTCACGAAGCAAGGAACTCTATGCACAACACTATTCAGTAGTTATCCCGATACTGTGCAATGAATTACTGCTAATAAAGATAATAAAAAGTTGAGCGTTGCATGATAAAAGTATGGCCATATCATGGCGCATCAGTTGATTTTGTTCGGGTTTAACGACTTGCAATTTGTTGTGCGCGCAGGTTTTTAATTAAAAATGGCGTTATGTAAATATTCCAAAAAAATGCCAACTTCCTGTTGCATGAATTAGTTGATGGGAATAGTTTTCATATCGAAATTGACCGAGGGTGATCCGATGTTGAATGATGGCGCATTGCACATTAGTCCTCTGCAAAAGACCAATGCCGACTATTTGGTGCGACAGGGAAAGTTTGAATCGAATGTTCGAAGTTATCCGCGCAAGTTGCCACTGGCCATTGCCAAGGCACACGGTGTCTGGGTAACGGATGTCGAAGGCAAGACCTATCTGGATTGCCTGGCCGGTGCCGGGACGCTAGCGCTCGGGCACAATCACCCGGCCATCATGGACAGTATCGGCAGCTTTCTGGCTTCCGGCCTGCCGATGCACACCCTAGACCTGACGACCGAGGTCAAGGACGCTTTCAGTGAAACCCTGCTGAGCCTGTTGCCGGGGCAGGGCGAGGGTTACTGCCTGCAATTCTGCGGTCCTTCGGGGGCGGATGCAGTAGAAGCCGCGCTGAAACTGGCCAAGACGTTCACCGGTCGCCACAACATCATCAGTTTTTCCGGTGCCTACCACGGCATGACTCACGGCGCGCTGGCCCTGACCGGCAACCTCGGGCCGAAGAACGCCGTCGCCGGCCTGATGCCTGGCGTGCAATTCATGCCGTATCCCCATGAGTACCGCTGCCCGTTCGGGTTGGGCGGTGAGGCTGGCACCGAGGCGCTGACCCATTACTTCACCCAGTTCATCGAGGATGTCGAGAGCGGGGTCACCTTGCCGGCAGCCGTGATCGTCGAGGCGGTACAGGGCGAGGGCGGGGTCAACTGTGCGCCGGACAGCTGGCTGCGCGCGATCCGTGACGTCACGCGCAAGCACGGGATCCTGCTGATTCTTGACGAAGTGCAGGCCGGTTTCGGTCGCACCGGCAAGATGTTTGCCTTCGAACATGCGCAAATCGAGCCGGACATCATTGTCATGTCCAAGGCGGTAGGTGGTGGTCTGCCGATGGCGGTGCTGGGCATCAAGCGCGAATTCGACGCTTGGGAACCGGGCAATCACGCCGGCACCTTCCGTGGCAACCAGATGGCCATGGCCGCCGGGCTTGCAACGCTGCAGACGCTCAAGCATCAACAGCTTCCGGCCCAGGCCGAACGACGTGGTCAATGGCTCAAGGATCAGCTGAACGGTTTGCGCCAACGGTATCCGGCCCTGGGTCAGGTGCGCGGTCGGGGCCTGATGCTCGGCATTGAGATCGTCGACGAACGCCAGCCGGCAGATCGTCTCGGGCATTTTCCTATGGACCCGGTACTTTCCGTCGCCATCCAGCAGCAATGCTTCAAACAGGGACTGCTTCTGGAGAGGGGCGGGCGCCGGGGTAATGTCATTCGTTTATTGCCTCCGCTGATTATTGATGACCAACAATGCCAGCAAGTGATTCAGCGATTTGAAACGGCACTTGAAGCTGCACTGCTTGAAGTTCGTGCGTAATCGTTTGTTTAAAAGGTGTTTGAGCCTGGCGAACGTTATTTAGAGAACGATCAGGGTGAATGGTCGAACCGCCGCTTAAAGAAAGCACTTCAGTGATGAGCGCTTTTTCAGAAACTTTCGGTAATCGATTGTTTATTTAATTCTCACCGGGATGACTTTTTTAAAGTTGCTGTAGTGCGCTCCGTAAGTTGGCGCAAGCGCTTGTTCTTTGTCCCGGCAAACGTAACCAGTGACCTCACGGGCTGCTGTGGAGTACCTATGAATCAAGCAGATCGCAATGTTGTATCAAGAATGGTCAGTGAGTTGGCGAGTACCCGCGCCTTGCTCAATTGTTTGATCAAGGAGTTCGCCTTGCCGGAAAACTGCCTCGATTATCGCTGGCCCAGTGATATGCAAGGCATCGCGCCTGGCTGTTATCTGGAAGGCCTGCAGTGGAAGGGCATTCCGCTGACGATCAGCCTGCCCAATGAGCAACAGTTCTTTGTCATGGTCGATCGTCGTGACCGTCTAGGCAGCCATCGTTATCTATCGGACGTCTATGCCCGTCAGGGTCAGGGGGATTGGCGTTGCCTGGGTTTCGCCGAGTTTGCCGCAGAGTTGCTGGGTGCCTGCGAGCACATGACCCGTGCCAGCAATGAAGAACTGCTCGACCAGGTATTGCAGAGCCAGGGTCTGACAGCCGCGATCGTGGCGCACAACATGGACAATCAGCGCCCGGCACCGCTCAGCAGCTACCTGGCCAGCGAGCAGGGTTTATGGTTCGGTCATCCCAATCATCCGGCACCCAAGGCCCGCTTGTGGCCGGCGCATCTTTCGCAGCAGACCTACGCCCCCGAGTTTCAGGCGCAAACCGCGTTGCATCTGTTCGAAGTCCCTCGGCAAGGACTGCGCGTTACCGCCAACGGCCTCGATGAAAGCCAGGTCATGGCCGGATTTGCCGATCAGCAGCGGGCCAGGCCCGGTCACGCGATGATTTGCATGCACCCGGTGCAGGCGCAGTTGTTCATTCAGGACCGACGCGTGCAGCAACTGCTCGAACTGGGCGACATCGTCGATCACGGTGCCACCGGCCCGATCGCCAGTCCCACGGCGTCGATGCGCACCTGGTACATCGAAGGTCATGGCTATTTCATCAAGGGTTCGCTGCATGTGCGCATTACCAACTGCGTGCGCAAGAACGCCTGGTACGAGCTGGAAAGCACGCTGATCATCGATCAGCTGTTCCAGCGTCTTCTGCAAACCCAGCCGGATACGCTGGGTGGCTTGTCGGTGATTGCCGAGCCCGGTTCGATGAGCTGGGCGCCGCCCCAGGCCAGTGAGGCGGACGCCCATTGGTTCCGTGAACAGACCGGCGCGATCCTGCGGGAAAACTTTTGCCTGCGTTCCCGTGCCGATCGCAGCGTGATGGCCGGCACTCTGTTTGCCCACGACATCCATTCTCGCCCCCTGGTGCACGGCTTCCTGCAAGCGGCATTTGGCCAGGAACCTGACGACGAACAACTGGTGGAATGGTTCGACCGCTACCAGGCCCTGTTGCTGCGCCCGGTGCTGGCGTTGTTCTTCAACCACGGCGTGGTGATGGAACCGCACCTGCAGAACACCGTGCTGGTCCACGATTCAGGTCAGCCGCAACAGCTGCTGCTGCGTGATTTCGAGGGGGTGAAACTCACCGAGGAGCTGGGCATCCGGCAGATCGATGTCGGGCTGCACCCTCGGGTGCGCCAGTCGCTTCAGTACAGTCGAGCGCAGGGCTGGAGCCGGATTTCCTACTGCCTGATGATCAACAACCTCTCCGAAGCCGTGCTCGCTCTGAGCTGGGAACGCCCGCACCTGGCCCCTGTGATGTGGCAGCGGGTGGAGCGCCAACTGCGCGTCATACGCGATGAACTGACGCGTCCCGCGCCGGAGCTCGATGCGCTGATCGCCGGACAGCCGATTGCCTGCAAGACCAACCTGAAAGTGCGCCTGAGCGCCCAGGCGGATCGCGCTGCCGGCTACGTCAGGCTCGTCTCACCCTGGAGCGAGGAGGCCCGTTATGGCTGATCTGACGGTTCCCGTTCTGGAAGCGATCGATCGTGTTCGGGCCGCGAATCTGGATCCGCTGGCGGCATTCATCTACGACCTCGACGCGTTGCAGGCCCACGTGCGCGAGGTGATGGACGCACTGCCGCCGAAGGTCGAGCTGTATTACGCGATCAAGGCCAACAGCGAAGCGCCCTTGCTTGAGGTTCTGGCGCCGCTGGTCAGTGGTTTCGAAATTTCCTCGGGAGGCGAGATCGAGCGGGTGATGACTTGCCCGATCCGCAAACCCTATGTGTTTTCCGGCCCCGGCAAGCTCGATTCCGATTTGCGTGCCGCGCTGGCCCATCAAGTCGAAGCCATTCACGTTGAAAGCCTGAACGAGATCGAGCGCCTGCAACGGCTGGCCAATGAAGCGGGGCGGGTACAGCCGGTGTTTATCCGGATCAATCCTCAGCTCCCGGCACAGCAGTCGAGCAAACTGGCCATGGCCGGTACGGCGACGCCCTTCGGCATCGATGAATCGGAGCTCGGCGAAGCAGTGCAACGGGTCGATCGCGCCACGCATTTGTGCCTCAAGGGCTTTCATGTGCATGCCATGTCGCACCAGATGTCGGTGGAGCGACACGAGCAACTGCTCGATTTCTATTTGCAGCGCTGGGACGAATGGAAAACCCTGGCCGCCTACCCGGAGCAACTGACCCACCTGAATGTCGGCGGCGGGATCGGCGTCGATTATCTGGGCGGACAGCGGTTCGACTGGCAGCGACTGTGCCGTTATCTGGAACGCCGCCTGGACGATCAGCCCGATGCGCCGATCCTGCGCTTCGAGCCGGGGCGGTACATCAGTGCGTTCTGTGGTTACTACGTGATCGAGGTGCTGGACACCAAGACCAGCCATGGCGAGCACTTCATCGTGTGCCGTGGCGGCACCCATCAGTTCCGCCTGCCGGCCGCGCAAAGCCATGACCACCCACTGATTCACCTGCCGCAGACTCCCCCGACCGCCGAATCGACCGAGCGCAACTGGACCGTGGTCGGGCAGCTGTGTACGCCCAAGGATGTCCTGAGCCGGCAGCAGCCGCTCACCGGTGTCGAAGTCGGGGACTTGCTGGTACTGCCCATGGCGGGGGCCTACGGCTACAACATTTCCCACGCCGACTTCCTCTGCCATCCACGGCCGCCACAACATTTCGTGCATCGGGGCGCATTGCTCGAAGGAGTCGGCCTGTGGCAGTGAGTTTCAATCCCGCACGGCGCTGGGTGGTGCTGAATGTGCTTCTGGGCACGCTCACGGTCAGCCTCAACAACAGCTCTCTGAATCCGGCATTGCCGGCCTTCATGACGGCGTTCGAGATCGGGCCGCTGCTGGCAACCTGGATTGTTGCGGGGTTCATGACCAGCATGGGCGTGACCATGCCGCTGACCAGTTTTCTCAGCCAGCGCCTGGGCCGCAAGCGCCTGTATCTGTGGGGCGTGGCGCTTTTCATCGGCGGTTCGCTGATGGGCGCGCTGGCGGATTCGATTGCCATGGTCATCGCAGCGAGAGTGGTGCAGGGCATCGCCAGCGGGCTGATGATTCCGTTGTCGCTGGCGATCATTTTCTCGGTGTATGCCAAGGATGAACGAGGCCGGGTGACGGGGCTGTGGGGAGCGGCGGTGATGCTCGCACCTGCGGTCGGGCCTCTGTGCGGCAGCTTGCTGCTGGATTGGTTCAGCTGGCGGTCGCTGTTTCTGATGAATGTGCCGATCGGCCTGATTGCGCTGCTGATGGGGCTCGGCGTTCTGCCGGACTCCGAGCCGACGGAGCGCAAACCCTTCGACCTGACAGGCTACGTGTTGATCGCTTCGGGCATTGGTTTGTTGATGGTCGCCATCAGCCGGATGCATCACGCCGATACACTGCTCGAACCGGCCAACGTCGGCATGTTGCTGGCAGCGGTGGTCTCTCTGGTGGCATTCGTCCGGGTCGAGCTACGCCGCGAGGAGCCGCTGCTCAACCTGCGAATCTTCGCCTTGCGCGGTTACCGGTTGAGCGTGGTCATTGCCGTTGTGCAGTCGGTGGGCATGTTCGAGTGCCTGGTGTTGCTGCCCCTGCTGGTGCAGACCGTGCTGGGGTACAGCGCAGTCTGGACCGGCCTGTCGCTGTTGTGCACGGCGGTGTTCGCCAGCCTGTTCGGGCGCATCGGCGGCAGTGCACTGGATCGCCACGGGCCACGGCGGGTGGTCGCGATCGGCCTGTTGCTGACGGGCCTGTCGACCCTGGCGCTGGGCTTGCTCAAGAGCGACGCAGGTATCGGTCTGGTGTTCGGCTTGATGATGGTTCGCGGCGCCGGCCTGGGACTGTCTTACATGCCGGTCACCACCGCCGGGCTCAATGCCTTGCCTGAGCCGATGGTCACCCAGGGCGCGGCGATGAACAACATTTCCCGGCGGCTGGTTTCGTCACTGGCGATTGTCATTGCATCGCTGTGGCTGGAGTTCCGCCTTGCTGCCGCCGGTACCGAGGCACAACTGGCGGCAACACCTTCGGCGATCAGCGAAGTGTTCTTTGCCACCGGCCTGCTGATCCTGCTGGCACTGCCTTGTGCCTGGCGTTTCCCTCTTTCCGACGAGGCGGCCGAGCCTGTACCGGCCGCGCTCGAACATCGTTAACGCATCTTTGGAAGGTATGACCATGACGACGACTTTTTCGACATTCTCTCAACCGTCTTCGACGCCGGGTGCCTGGCTGACGGGCGTCGACGCAGGCATTTATCAGAAGGTGCAGCAGCGGGTCGTTGGCCAGCTGTTGCAGACGTTGCTCTATGAAGCTCTGCTGACTTACCGCAGCCAGACCACGGACAACGGCCAACAAGTATTCGTGGTGATGGGACGCGATGAGCAGCAGAAGCTGGTGGAGTACCGCTGCAAAGGCCTGCTCAGCGACAGTTTTCAATTGATTCGCCTTGATCCACAAACGCTGGAACGCGTGGACAGCCACGGCGAACGCAGCCTGCCGGATCTGCACCAAGCCCTGGCCGAACTGCTGGAGGACTATCAGGACAGCCCGCACCTGGCGCGCTTCATTCAGGAACTGGAACAGACCGAACTCAAGGACCTGCAGTCGCGCAGCCAGGGCTACTCGGCCGACTGCGCACCCCATGAGCTGGACGTCGACGCGCTGGAACAGCACTTCATGGACGCCCACAGTTATCACCCTTGCTACAAGTCGCGCATCGGCTTTTCGCTGGATGACAACCGGGCCTACGGGCCGGAATTCGCGACACCGATCAACGTGGTCTGGCTGGCGATCGCGCGCAATCGGGCGTCGGTCAATCATTCCCGGCACATGGATTTTGCGGCGTTCATCAAGCAGGAAGTGGGCGCACAGCGCTGGCAGCAGATCGTCGATCAATTGGCTGGCCGGGGCCGGTCCATCGAGGACTATGCCGTCCTGCCGGTTCACCCGTGGCAGTGGGAGAACGTGATTGTTCCGGCGTTCTACAAGGAGCTGGCCAGTGGCGAGCTGATCTGGCTCGGGACCTCGGATGACCAGTACAAGGCGCAGCAGTCGATTCGCACGCTAGCCAATGCATCGGCCAGGGAGCGGCCGTACGTCAAACTGGCGATGAGCATGACCAACACCTCCAGCACGCGGATCCTGGCGCGGCACACGGTGATGAACGGGCCGATCATCACCGACTGGCTGCAGCAACTGATTGCCAGCGACAGCACCGCCCGTGCGCTGGACTTCGTCATCCTCGGCGAAGTGGCCGGCGTCAGTTTCGATTACAGCCATCTGCCGCAGTCGCGCAGTGCGCAAACCTACGGCACCCTCGGTGCGATCTGGCGCGAAAGCCTGCATTCGTACCTCAAGGCCGACGAACAGGCCGTGCCGTTCAACGGCCTCAGCCACGTCGAAAACCGCTACGGCGATGCACCGCAGCAGCCTTTTATCGAAGCGTGGATCCGCGAGTACGGCCTTGAAGCCTGGACCCGACAACTGCTGAAAGTTACGGTGCCGCCGATCATCCACATGCTTTACGCCGAAGGCATTGGCATGGAATCCCACGGTCAGAACATCGTGCTGATCGTGAAACAGGGCTGGCCGCAGCGGATCGCCCTGAAGGACTTCCACGATGGCGTGCGTTACTCGCCTGCGCAGCTGGCGCGCCCGGAACTGTGCCCTGAACTGGTGCCGCTGCCAGCCAGTCACGCAAAGCTCAATCGCAACTCGTTCATCCTGACCGACGACGTCAACGCGGTGCGGGATTTCTCCTGCGATTGTTTCTTCTTCATCTGCCTGGCGGAGATGGCGATTTTCCTGCGTCAGCACTATCAGCTCGAAGAAGCGCAGTTCTGGCGCATGACCGCTGAAGTGATCCTCGATTACCAGCAGGCCCATCCGCAGCACCGCGACCGGTTCGGCCTGTTCGACGTGTTCGCGCCACATTACGAAGTGGAGGAGTTGACCAAGCGTCGCCTGCTTGGCGATGGCGAGCGGCGTTTCAAGTCGGTGCCCAATCCATTGCACGTCCACAGGCCGCAAGCATGCTGAGAGTCAATCAACTGAAACGCAAACTGGCGACCGGGGAGGCGGTGTACGGTCTGATCAGCTCGATTCCGGCGCCAGCCGCCATCGAGTTGATCGCCGAGACCGGTTTCGACTTCGTGATCATCGACATGGAGCATGTGCTGATCAACCCGGAAACCGTCGAGAACATGATTCGCACCGCCGAATCCTACGGCATCACGCCGCTGGTGCGGGTGGCGGACCTGAATCCGAAAACCCTGTTGCGGCTGCTTGACGGTGGTGCCCAAGGCATCGTACTGCCGATGATCGAATCCGCCGGGCAAGTGGCGGCGGCCATCGCCGCGTGCAAGTACCACCCGCAGGGCGTTCGCAGCCTCAATGCCGGACGGCCCGGATCGTTCGGCAAACACAGCCTGGCGCAGTACGTGACCGAAGCGAACGAACAGATCATGGTGGTGGCGATGATCGAAAGCGCAGAGGGCGTGCGTTGCGCCGCAGAGATCGCGGCGGTGCCCGGCCTGGACATGATTCTGGAAGGCGCGGCGGACCTGTCGCAGTCCTTCGGCATGCCCTGGCAGATCGATCAACCGCCCGTGCAGCAAGCCCTGCTCGACACCTGGCAGGCCACCCGCACGGCTGGCATCGCGTATTGCGCCATCCCTCGCCAGAGCGGTGACTTGAGTCGCTGGCGTGAGCGCGGGGTCAACGCCTTTGTCCTTGGCGACGAACGCGGCATTGCGTTTCGCGCCCTTCAGGCCCGACTGGCCACTCTTTCTCAAGAAGGAAACTGATTCGATGAAATTCACTACTCAGGCCGCCGACATCGTGATGCAGGACTTGATTGACTGCCTGCTGGCCGAAGACTTTTTTGACCGCGAGCCATTGTCGATTCTTTCTGCCGGGCAATGGCGCCAGGCTCATCCGCAGGCACCGGTCCTTGATGGCGAACATATCTGGGAATGGTGCTGTGACGCGCAGGAACGGCGTTTCATCAGCATCGCGCTGCGGCCCGGCATTACCCAGCAGTGGGAGAAAGTCCCGGGCACTGCCGTGCTGGCCCGGCAGGAAGAACACTGGGTGCGTCTTTCCCCGGTGGAGTTCATGAAACACGTGTTCACGGGCATGGGGCCACGCTTTGCCGATAACGAGAAAGGCCTGACGCTGTTTCTCGAAGTGCTGCACATCAGCATTTGGCAGACCGCGCTGTCGCAGGAACATCAGGTTGACGACACGCACCTGATGGCACGGGACGGGGCGACATTCTTCCGGATCATGGAGCAGTGGGCGTCGCTGCGCGATCGTCCGTACCACCCGCTGGCCAAGGCCAAGCAGGGGTTGCTGCAAAGCGAATACCTGCAATACCAGGCCGAATTCGCCGAGCCGGTGGCGTTGAACTGGGTCGCGGTGCGCAAGGACATGTTGCAGGGCGGAGAAGGGGTGACGGACCTGGAAACCATCTATCCGGCGCGCTATCTGCTGCCGGCGGACTTGCAGAAAAGCCTGGCGGCCGAACTGGCGTCGCGCGGGATCGACGAAACGCATATCGCGCTGCCGGTCCATCCGTGGCAATTCGAGCACGTGCTGCAAGGACAACTGGGGGCCGAGTTCGACCGTGGCGTGTGCCAACGCCTGGATTTCCAGGAAGCTTCAGTATTCGCCACCTCGTCGCTGCGCTCGATGACGCCCTGCTTCGACAGCGCCGACTATCTCAAGCTGCCGATGGCGATCTACTCGCTGGGCGCTTCGCGTTATCTGCCGGCGGTGAAGATGATCAACGGCGGGCTCAGCGAAAAACTGTTGCAGCAGGTGCGAACCCTCGACCCGGTGCTGGCGCAAACCCTGCACTTGTGCGACGAAAGCAAGTGGTGGGCCTTTATGCCACCGCAGGTGACGCTGTTCGACGAGGCGCCACGGCACCTGTCGGCGATGGTGCGCAGTTACCCGCAGGCGCTGCTCGACGATCCCGATTGCCGCTTGCTGCCAATGGCTGCGCTCGGCACACCGCTGCCCGGTAGCCAGCGCCACTTCTTCGATGAATGGATGAGCTATCGCCAACTGCCCGTCGAGGCCAGTTCGGTGCTGACCCTGTTCGGCGAATTGTGCGAGCGCTTCTTCGACGTCAACCTGCGCATGTTCCGCCTGGGTATGCTGGGGGAGGTGCACGGGCAGAACGCGGTGCTGGTCTGGAAGGCCGGTCAGGCTCAGGGCCTGCTGCTGCGCGATCACGATTCGCTCCGCATTTTCGTGCCATGGCTGGAGCGCAACGGCATGGCCGACCCGCAGTACCGGATCAAGAAAGGCCATGCCAATACCCTCTATCACAATTGCCCGGAAGACCTGTTGTTCTGGCTGCAGACCCTGGCCGTGCAGGTCAATGTGCGAGCCATCATCGACACGTTGTCCTCGGTATACAGCGTGCCGGTCACGGCCTTCTGGACAACCTTGCGCACGGTGCTGGAGACCCTGATCCGCCAAATCGACTTTGACGACGCGGCCCGCGCCATGCTTCAGCGTCAACTGTTCGACGCGCCACGCTGGCCGCAGAAATTGCTGCTGACACCGATGATCGAACGTGCCGGCGGGCCGGGGAGCATGCCGTTCGGCAAGGGTGAAGTGGTCAACCCGTTCCAGCGAGTGGCACATGGCGGTTGATCCTCAAGGGCTGATCGGCAGGCGCAGCGTGTTGCGCCTGTCGCTCGGCATGCTGGCGCTGCCGCGTATTGCGCTGGCGGAACCGTTGCGACTGGTGACGCTTTTTCAAGGGGCCACCGACAGTGCCGTCGCGCTGGGAGTGACGCCGTGCGGCGTTGTCGATTCATGGAGCGAAAAGCCCATGTATCGCTATCTGCGTCCGGCCGTGCAGGGAGTGCCTCACGTCGGGCTGGAAACCCAGCCCAGCCTGGAAGACATCGCCTTGCTGCGACCGGATGTGATTGTCGGCTCGCGCTTTCGCCATCAACGCATCGCCCCTCTGCTGGAGCAGATGGGCACAGTGGTGATGCTCAACGAAGTGTTCGAGTTCAAACAGACGCTGGCCTTGATGGGGGCGGCGTTGCATCGTCAGGCGCAGGCCACGCAAGTGCTGGCACTGTGGGAGCAACGGGTGGCTGTCTTGCGTGAACAGTTGCAGGCCCGGTTCGCCGGGCGCTGGCCGTTGACGGTTTCGGTGCTGGATATTCGTGAAGATCACATCCGCAGCTATTTGCCAGCGAGTTTTGCCGGCTCCGTGCTGACTGAGCTGGGTTTTGCCTGGACGCCTGCGGCCCGGGAAGCCCGCGGGGTGTCGCTGAAAATCACCAGCAAGGAAAGTCTTGCGGCCGTTGATGCCGATCTGTTTTTTATCTTCCAGCGCAGCGAGAGTCAGGGCGTACAGCGCAATTATCAGAACCTGGTGCAGCATCCGCTTTGGCGGCAATTGCGTGCGCCTCGCGATGGCATGATCTGGCGTGTCGACAATGTGGCCTGGAGCCTGTCCGGCGGCATTCTCGGGGCCAACCTGATGCTTGACGAGATTGCGCGAGTGACTGCCATGGAGGCCGTTTCATGAGAGAAGGCGTGAAGCTTCTGGGCTTGTTGCTGGGGTTGTTGTCGAGCGTGATGTTGAGCCTGGCGACGGGGGCGAGCTGGATCGCACCGGCGCAGGTTCTTGATGCCCTGATCCATCCGGATGCGTTGGGGCTGTCCCACGAATGGGTGGTGACTACGCGGTTGTCGCGGACGCTGATGGCGCTCGCGGTCGGTTCCAGCCTGGCGGTGGCCGGCGCCTTGATGCAGGCACTGACCCGCAATCCGCTGGCATCACCCGGACTGTTCGGGATCAACGCAGGCGCGACGTTCGCGATCATTCTCGGCACGTCGGTGTTTGCCTTGAGCGCTCCGCAGCAATGGCTCTGGTGTGCATTCCTGGGGGCAGCGGTGGCCGGAAGCCTGGTGTGGATCATCGGCAATCGGGGGCAGGGCAGCCTCAATCCGTTGCGCATCGTACTGGCGGGGGCGGCCATGACGGCGCTGTTTTCGGCGTTCAGCCAAGCGTTGCTGGTGGTCAATCAGGAAGGCCTGGATACGGTGTTGTTCTGGCTCGCAGGTTCGCTGTCCGAACGCGACCTGGGATTGGCGGCGCCTTTGTTGGTGGTCGTGCTGGTGGCGTTGGCCGCTGCATGGTTGATGGCCGGGCAGGTGAATGTGCTCAACGCAGGGGAGGCGATCGCGACGGGGCTCGGGCAGCGGACGGGGTTGATCCGGTTAACGCTCGGCGTGCTGATCATCTGCCTGGCGGGCAGTGCGATAGCGCTGGCCGGCAGCATCGGTTTCATCGGCTTGCTGGTGCCGCACATGGTGCGCAGGGGTTTGTCGGTCGACCATCGCTGGCTGCTGCCGGGCTGCGCGTTGACCGGTGCGATGTTGTTACTGCTGGCCGACACGCTGGCGCGGGTGGTGATCCTTCCGCAGGAAGTGCCTGTCGGCGTCATGACTGCGTTGTTCGGTGCGCCGTTCTTCATTGCGCTGGCGCGGCGAGGAGGGCGCTATGAATGACTCGCTGATATTGCGGCGCGCAGGGTTCTCGCGGCGCATTGACCTTTCTACCCTCTGGCGTCTGCTCGCCGCGCTGGTGTTCACGGCGATGGTCATGCTGGGCGTGCTTTCGCTTGGCAAGGTCAACCTGTCGCCGCTGACCGTGGTGCAGTTGCTCTGGCAGGGCGGGGATGAGCGCCTGCTGTTCATCATCGAGCAGCTTCGGCTGCCGCGGTTGTTGCTGGCGGCGCTGGTGGGCGCGGCATTGGCGGTGTCGGGACTGATTCTGCAAAGCATCATCCGTAACCCGCTGGCGTCCCCGGATCTGTTGGGCATCACCAGTGGTGCCAGTGCGGCGGCGGTGTTGTACCTGTCGTTCTTCTCGGTGCTGCTGGGCCCGCAATACCTGCCGCTGGCGGCCATGGGCGGCGCCGGACTGGCGGCGTTGAGCATTTATCTGTTGGCCTGGAAACGCGGCGCGTCGCCACTGCGGCTGGTGTTGATCGGGGTCGGCGTGTCGGCGCTGCTGACCGCGCTGACAACGTTCATGCTGGTGTTCAGTCCGTTGACCACCACGCTTTCTGCTTATGTCTGGCTGACCGGCAGCGTGTATGGCGCGAGTTGGCCTGAGCCTCGAGCCCTGGCGGGATGGCTGCTGGCGATCATGCCGATTCTGGTACTTCTGGCGCGTCAGGTGCGGTTTCAGCAACTGGATGAAGCACTGGCCCAAGGTATCGGCGTTCGGGTGCAGTGGCTGCGCGCCGGGTTGTTGATGGTCAGCGTGGCGCTGGCCGGCGCTGCGGTGGCGTGGGGCGGGGCGATTGCGTTTGTCGGCCTGATTGCGCCGCATATTGCCAAGCGCCTGGTGGCCCCGGGATTTGCCGGGCAAGCGGTCATGGCGGCCCTGGTCGGTGCGAATCTGGTGGTGTTGGCCGACCTGATCGGGCGCAGTCTGTTTCTGCCACTGGATTTGCCCGCCGGGATTTTCGTCGCCGTGCTGGGTACACCGTTCTTTCTTTATCTTTTGATCAACCAGCGGCATTAAGGAATGACTGATGGCTTCGATGGCGACCCATCAACTGACCCTGGGCTATCAGCGCCAGGTGATTATCGATGCACTGGATCTGCAACTGCCGGCGGGCAAAGTCTCGGTGCTGATCGGCAGCAACGGTTGTGGCAAAAGCACCTTGCTCAAATCCCTGGCGCGCCTGCTCAAGCCGCGACAGGGTTCGGTCATTCTCAACGGAGTCGACATCCAGCAACGCTCGACGGCGGCCGTGGCGCGGGAACTGGCCATCCTGCCGCAGATGCCCAGCGCGCCGGAAGGCATCACTGTACGGCAACTGGTGGCGCTGGGGCGTTATCCGTATCAGAGCTGGATGCAGCAATGGTCGGTGCAGGATGAGGCCATGGTTGAACGGGCGATGCAGCAGACGGGGGTGCAGGATCTGGCGCAACGGCCTGTCGATGCGCTGTCCGGTGGTCAGCGTCAGCGCGTCTGGATTGCCATGACCCTCGCGCAGGATACCGAGATCGTGTTGCTCGATGAACCGACCACTTTTCTCGATCTGGCCCACCAGATCGAGGTGCTGGATCTGCTGCGCGACCTCAATCGTCAGGAGAACAAGACCATCGTGATGGTTCTGCATGATCTGAACCTGGCGTGTCGCTACGCCGATCATATGGTCGCGGTGCATCAACGCACGGCATTCGCCCAGGGCCGTCCGGCGGACATTCTGACCGAGGGACTGGTCAAGCAGGTCTTCGATCTCAACTGCCGAATCATCGCCGATCCGTTCTTCGGCACACCGCTGTGCATCCCGTTCGGACGGGAGTTGCCGCAATGAACCTGAGTTCGGCATTCGCACCGCACGACTGGGCGGTATTGAGTGGTCCGCTACGTCTCAAGCCCATGGCCGAGCACGACCGGCAACGCTCGGTTCGCGCCACGGCATTGCTGGATGAAGACGCGTGCGTGCAATTGCTCGACCGGCTGAGTCCCGTGATCGGCTCTCCGACCCGAGCCATCACCGCATCGCTATTGGCCAAGCGGTTCTCTTTTCTGGCCACGGGCGCTTGTCTGTACGCCATGTCGGTTTGTGATCAGGGACTGATGTTGTCCCTTGAGGACTGCGTGATCGAATACGGTCATGACGAAGGGCTCTGGACGTCCTCTATGCCCATGCCCGAGCGAGCACCCACCCGGTACGATGCCGGAGAACGAGAAGCCTGGCGGGCGGAAGTCGTGACAGCGTTGTTCGCGGGCGTGTTGGCTCCGTTATGGCAGATGTTCAATCGGGTCAGCGGGATTTCGCGACGCATTCTGTGGGAAAACACCGCCGTGCGCGTTTATTCGCTGTACGAAAAGCGCATGAGCAAGGTGCAGGACCCGCAGATTCGCCAGCGCCAGGAAGCGGATTTCCATTGGCTGCTCAATGAAGCCCCCCCGGAACTCTTCGGCCTGGATTACAACCCGCTGACGCACTTCCGCCGCCCGCCCACGCCCATGGAGGAGGGGGGCAGTGTCCGTTTTCGCCGTACCTGTTGCTTCTACTATCGAGCCTGCGACCCCGTCGAATATTGCTCGACATGCCCCCTCATCCGGCCAAAACCTTCACGTCCGAGGAAATGTTCATGATCGTTCCCCGTCAACAACAGGCCAGCCCGGAACTGCTTGAACAGTATCGGCAGATCGCGCCATCAACCCTGGGCCATTTTGGCGATCAGGGGTATTTGCGCGGCATCAAACCGTTGTTCTGCAATGTGCGCATGCTGGGCAATGTCGTCACCGTTAAGGTCTTTCCACCCGATGGCAGCATCTTGCGCGACGCGCTGTTGCTCAGTCAGCCGGGCGATGTGTTGGTGATCGAATGTGCAGGCGACGAGGAGTGCGCCTGCTGGGGCGAGCTGCGAACACTGGCCGGGCTGATCAAAGGGCTGGCAGGTGTCGTGGTCGGCGGCGCGGTGACCGATGTGGCGGCCTTGCGCGAACACCGGTTGCCTGTTTTCAGCTTTGGGGTTAGTGCTTACACCACCCGTGGAATCGGTCTGCGAGGTGAGGTCAATGGCACCGTGGAAGTCGCCGGGGTGCGGATCAATCCAGGGGACATTGCGCTGGGCGATGATGACGGCGTGTTCATTCTTGATGTGGCTCGTGCTGAATCCCTGTTGCCAGAGCTCATGGCCAAGGAAGCGCTGGATCGTGAGCGCAGGGCGGCTTTTCTGGACAAGCTGCCATCGATTCAAGACAACCAGTACGCGTGAGGTCTGCAATAATGGCGAGCATTTCGGCG
>NZ_JBWXMQ010000032.1:0-22712 GCF_056626735.1 Pseudomonas sp. 1
GCCGTTGGGATTTTTCGCCTGATCCGGCGTGTCGTCGTGCTGCTCGTCTTTTTTCAGGGAAGCATTACGCCGGGCATCCCAGCGCAATTGCATGCGACCCTTTTTCACCCCGGCGGCGATGCCCCTTGCGGCGACGGACTTGTAGTGGTTCACATAACCGATAAAGGTGCTGACGATGCCGAACATCGCCTTCACCAGTCGCGTCACCGCCGACAACAACTGAGCGCCACGCTCCGCCAGACGCAAGGTCAGATAAGCGATCCCTGCCCCGGCGCCAACGAAAGTCAGCACAACGCCGATCAATACATCGATCAGCAGCTGCACCACCACCATCGAGACTGCCTCGGCGGTTTTCCCGGCAATTTCAGTGCCGGGCAACATTTCCAGCCAGAGGCTCGCAGTACGCAGCAACAAACACAGCGCCGCCTCGTCACTGACCAGTAACTGAAGCTTCTCCATCATTTCAGGCGCTGTTTCTGCCAGCGCAATCAGCTGTGCGGCGCCACTGCCCAACCGCTCGGCAAACTTTCCGGGTTCCTTGAGAATTTCCGACAACAACCCGATGCTGTCCCACACCCCCCCGATCGCCGCCCAGCTCCCGGCGAGCATGCCGTTGCCCGCCGCCGTCACCACCGACTGTGACCACTGCGGCTTGAATCCTTGCCACTCGCTGCGCAGCCAACCATCCAGCTGCCGACTCAGGCCGTCGTAGGACTCGAAAAGTGCATCAATCTGCTGCTCGCTGGCCTCGCTGTGCACCACCACCCGGTAGAACTTGCCTGCTTCACCGGTAAACACACCCTTGCCTTGAGCATCGAGGGTGACGGAGTTGACCTCGCCACCGTCCATCGCTACCACATCGACTACGATGCCGCCCAATGGAATGTCGTATACCGACTCGAACTTGCTCTCGATCTCCATCGGCCCGGATTCCGGGCATTGCACGACCGCAGAAGAGAAACGGTTGTCGTCAATCGCGACCGCCGTGCTGTGCTCGCCGAAACGGATGATCCGCTCCATTCCCATCAGCGACGGCAGATCGGCCGCATGACTGACACCATCTGCCGAGCGACTGAGCCAGTGCTTCAGTTGTTCGCGATAGAGATCGAGAGTGCGGGGAAAGCTGTCGAGTTCTTGCTCGATGCGGGTGACGGCATCCATCAGCGCAATCCCATGCGCATGGCGAAACGAAAAACCGGGTCGAACATATGCGTTCCCTCGCGCAAAAATCAGGCGAGGGACTTTGCGGGGGATCAAACAGAAAAGAAGTCAGGCGAGTAGGCGGAGGATGTAGGAGAAGTCTGTAACTGATTTTTTATCGCACGGCAGACGCAAAAACGGGGCGGGAGGTTTACCTCACGCCCCGTTCACGGAACAGATGATTTGCTTATTTAAAAGCGTCTCGGCCGGCCAGCTCTTTCAACTTGAGCTCGGCCAACGGATGCCCGGCCTTCGCGGCCATGGTCCACCAGCGAGCGGCTTCCGAAGGATCTGGCGCTTTGCTCGGCGTACCTGCAAGACTGATGACACCGACTTGATATGCCGCTTTGCCATCCCCGGCCAGCGCCGCCAGTCGCAACAAACGTACACCTTCCTCACGTGCGCCCAGGCCAACCCCGCGAAACGTCAGGATGTGCCCGTAAAAACTTTGCGCGCCGACATCGCCCAGATTGGCCATGCGCGCAAACTGCCCTTCGAGCCAGCGCCAGCCGCGGGGCTGACGGACAAACCACGCCCAGTGAAACAGCCTGCGGGCCAGCCAGTAACTGGCCCGCGCCTTGAGTCGTAAAAACACTCAGGCCTCCGCCGATTCCGGGTACTCGTACTCAAAGACCCGCACCACTTCCGAAGCATGCCAGGAGGCGGCGGCGACACCGTCGGACGGCCCGGAAAAACGCCCCAGGCGCTCGACACATTCAAAGAAACCGGTGCGTGGCAGGCGACTGGCACCCTGGCTGATCACCAGCGAGCTGCGCAACGGCTGTTCGGCTTTCGCGTCCAGTGCCGCGAGATGCTCCAGTGCAGCGGTCAATGTCTGCATGGCCGGCGTGGGCAGTTGCAGGCGTTCGAGCAAGGCTCGATAAGTCAAAAGATGGCGCTGCCTGCGCGCCTGATCCAGTTCCCCCAGCAATCCGTCCCAATGTTGACGACTGATGCGTACGCTCACGATTGTTCCCTCCACCCTGGCACCGTCAACTCCCAGGCCAGGCTGCGGCGAATCGCGGCGTCGGGCAGACGCTCGCCACTTTCAATCATGGCCAGGTAAGACGGGCTGATGCCTACCGTGCGGGCCAGCGCCTCGATGGCGATGCCCTTCCCTTCGCGCAAACTGCGTAACTGATCCAGACCTGGAAGAATCGGGTCCGGGGTTGCCGCAAGCGGCGCTGGAGCCGGTTGCGACGGTGCTTCGTTAATGCCTGCTGCTTTCAGTAGAGCCTGATACTGAGCCCATGGCAGAACCGCATATTCGGGTTCGCCATCGCGTGCAATTATCTGAATATCCATGACTACCCCGTAGGACAACAACACTTAGCGAGTCGGCACTTTTCCCTAGAAGTGTAATCCTAACAGCGGCCAAGGTCGTGGGGGGTATCTATCTGAATAAGAGGCTGTCGCAATTCAGGACTTTTTCGGGCCCTGAAGCTGAAGTTGCTCGGGGGTATCGGGCAGGCGCTCGACCACTCTAAGCTTTTCCGGCGTCTGGCGCTGACGCCACAGGCGGAAAGCATTCAGTTCATCGTCGAGGGTTTTCATCAGCCAGGCGAGGACGGCGATGTCATCAAGCATGCCGAACATGGGAATGAAATCGGGAATTGCATCGACCGGACTGAGGAAATACATCAGACCGGCAACCACCGATACGATCGCCTTGGCGCTGATTGCGCGGTACTCGCCGCGCCAATAGGCCAGGCACAGTGCCTGCAACAGACGCAAATCATCCTTCAGCTTGCCAAGGCGATTGCCTTGCGCGGCGCCTTTGCTGGCCACGGCAAACAACAGGGTCGGCAAGCGGCCTCGCGCCAGCAATCGTCCGGCCAGAGGAAGGAATCGGGCGAAATTCCACGGCGCTTTCATTTATTTCTCCCGTTGAAATGTTATCCACACAAATTGTGGATAACCTTGTGAACAGAGCTGCATTTAAGCGCTGAGAGCCCCGTTTCATAAGGGCTGCGCTCAGATCGGGCGTTTTTTACTCACATAAAAAATCCCAATATTTCATTGACTTGGCGGCTCCAGACGTCTAGCGCGGCAACCTTAAAGTCTAGGACTGCCAGGACCGGCATCGGTTCGGTCTGTTTACGCTGACCATCGTCCAGATGCAACAACGCCCCGCATAAGCGAGGCGTTGTTGAAACCGACGCAGATTACTTGGCGGCGTCTTCTTTGGCTGGATCCTTGATACCCAGCAGTTCCAGGTCGAAAACCAGAACCGAGTTGGCCGGGATTGCCGGGCTTGGCGATTGTGCGCCGTAAGCCAGATCGCTAGGGATGTACAGCTTGTACTTCTCGCCAACGTGCATCAGTTGCAGGCCTTCGACCCAACCCGGGATCACACCGCTGACCGGCAGATCGATCGGGCTGCCGCGTTCGACGGAGCTGTCGAAAACGGTGCCGTTGGTCAGCTTGCCGGTGTAGTGAACGGTCACGACATCGGTAGGCTTAGGCTGTGGGCCGTCGGCCTTCTTGACCACTTCGTACTGCAGACCGGAAGCGGTGGTGGTCACGCCGGCTTTCTTGCCGTTTTCTTCGAGGAATTTCTTGCCGGCGGCTGCCGACTCTTCGCTCATCTTGGCCATACGCTCTTCGGCACGCTTTTGCAGCGCGGCGAAGGCTTCGACCAGTTCTTCATCTTTCAGCTTCTGTTCTTTCTTGCCGACGGCATCTTCGATGCCCTGGGCTACCGCTTTGGAGTCCAGATCATCCATGCCTTCCTGAGCAAGGCTCTTGCCCATGTTCAGGCCGATACCGTAGGAAGCTTTTTGCGCCGGGGTTTTCAGCTCTACGCTGGTCTGCGAATCACAACCCGCGAGTACCAGGCTAACCAAGGCAACCGCCGCCGCCAACCGATGCTGTTTCATGCTATTTCCTTGTTCATGCGCCGAAAGGGCAATCGAGTAAAGCCGCGAGCTTATCAGGCCGCCACGACCAATGGCTACCGGCATGAGAGCAGGAATCTTCCGATAAGTTCAGGGATTAAAAAGCATTTGGCGAAAGGCACGATGAAGCTTCTGTCATCTTTCACCGACAGCGATTGATGCCGCTTCCCACAACACTTGGCGTAATGGCCACTTGCCGCACACGGCCTCGCTCAGGCATAACAGCGCAACAACTCGACAAGGACGTTCATCTTGCGCCTCTTATACCGTGTGCTGACGCTGATCGTGGTGCTGCTGGGACTGATCCTGGCGGTAGTTCTTTATTATGTCGCCAATCCGAGATTGCCCTTCCCCGCGCCTGCACAACAAGTGCATTACCTGAACCAGTGGACTGAGCAAGAGCGCCAGACCTACTACTTCACCCCGCAGGGGACGCAGGTCAAAGGCCTTCGTTACGAATGGTTTCAGGCGCTGGAGCTACCATTCTCGCAGCAACGCTTTGCCTCCCCGGAATACCTTGCACGCTTTGGTTTTCTGATCGATCCGCAGCAGAAAGCCACGCCCGAAAACCCGGGCAATCTGCCGGTAGGTTTCGCCCGGCATCAAAATCCCGGCAGCGCCGAGCAATATCTCGACATCACTTGCGCGGCCTGCCACACCGGCGAGCTGCATTTCAATGGCCAGGCGATACGCATCGACGGGGGCACGGCCCAACACGTGTTGCCTTCCAGTGTTCCTACATTGCGCGGCGGAAGTTTCGGACAGGCATTGGTTGCCAGTCTCACCTCGACTTACTACAACCCGTGGAAATTCGAGCGCTTCGCCCGCAATGTGCTGGGCAACGACTACGACGCACGCAATGAACAACTGCGCAAAGACTTCAAAAGCTCACTGAACACCTTCATCAAAGTGGCGTGGAACGACACCCACCGCGGCCTCTACCCCACCGAAGAAGGCCCGGGCCGCACCGATGCCTTCGGCCGTATCGCCAACGCGACCTTCGGCGATGCGATCTCCCCGAGCAATTACCGCGTGGCCAACGCTCCCGTGGATTACCCGCAGCTGTGGGACATGTGGACCTTCGACTGGGTGCAGTGGAACGGTTCGGCGCAGCAGCCGATGGCACGCAATATCGGCGAGGCACTGGGTGTCGGCGCCACTCTGAATTTCTTCGACGCCAACGGCCAACCGCTGCAGGGCGATGAGCGCTATGCCTCCAGCGTACGTGTGCGTGATCTGCACAAAATCGAAGAAACCCTGCAAAAACTGCAACCGCCGGCATGGCCTGAAGAGGTGCTGGGCGTCGTCGACAAACCCTTGGCAGCCAAGGGGCGAACCCTGTTCGCCGAGAATTGCGCCGGATGCCACGTCCCGCGTCAAACCCAGGAAGGCGAGCGTTGGGTGCAACACCTGCACATGCTCCCGGTGGACGTTATCGGCACCGACCCGAACGCCGCCAACAACATCGCCAATCACCGTTTCGACCTGACCGCTCTGCAATGGAACCCGGCGGAACTCGAACAAATGGACGTGAAGTTGCACCCCAAACCCAAGGAGCCGCTGGACCTCAGCCAGTTGTCAGTGGCCAAGGGACTGGCTTACGTCACCGCCTTCGTGGAAAACCGTGCGTACCGTGAAGCGGGCGTTACCGCTGCCGAGAAGCCACAACTCGATGGCTTCGGGCTGCCGATCGGCGTTCGCGAAAAAGTCGCCTACAAGGCCCGTCCGCTCGCCGGGGTATGGGCCACGGCCCCGTTCCTGCACAACGGCTCGGTCCCGAGCCTTTATCAGTTGCTGTCGCCTCAGGATGAGCGCGCCACGACCTTCTATAAAGGCACGCTTGAATACGATCCACGCCATCTTGGGTACCGGACCGAGGCTTTCACCAACGGTTTCCTGTTCGACACCCGCATCACCGGCAACCACAACAGTGGCCATGAATTCCGCGCCGGCGAACGCGGCAACGGGGTGATCGGCCGACTGTTGCAGCCAGAAGAACGTTGGGCGCTGCTCGAATACCTGAAAGTGCTGGGCGGCCCTCTGGAGGCACAACTGCCATGATCTTCAATTCCTTTAAAAGACCTTCGATGCTGGCGCGTTTCTGGCTCTGGCTGGGACGGTTACTGGGCAAAACCCTGTTGTTCCTGCTGGTGATCGGCCTGATCGGCTGGGCCCTGACCACCGCGTGGTTGGCCTGGCAGCACCGGGGTCCGGTATCGGCGCTGGAGCAGATTCCGGACGGCGAAGCCGCCATGACCCAGGACGTGATCCAGACCGCCGTGCGCATCGTCGATCAGCACCGCGAAAGCACCCGCTACCTGCGCGATGCCTATGCCAAAGCCCATGGCTGCGTGAAAGCCGATGTGCAGGTGTTGCCGGATCTGGCTCAGGAATTGCGCCAGGGCGTATTCAGCGAACCGGGCAAGCTGTGGAAAGCAACGATGCGCCTGTCCAACGGCAACGCCTATCCGCAATTCGACAGCATCCGCGATGCCCGGGGCATGGCGATCAAATTGCTCGATGTGCCGGGCAAATCCTTGCTGGCCGATCGTCAGGAGCTGCACGAACAGGATTTCGTGATGTTCAGTCACCCGAACTTCTTTGTCAGCAATGTCGCCGAATATCGTCAGAATGTGGCGGCGCAGGCTGACGGCAAGAAAGTCATGGCGTTTTTTCCGGGGTGGGATCCGCGTAGTTGGCAAATCCGGCATCTGTTCATTGCACTGGCAACCTTATCGCCACCGCCGGAAAGCCCGACCCGCACGACATATTTCTCGGTATCGCCCTACAAGTTCGGCGAGGCCAATGCCAAGTTCCGGGTGATGCCGGATCCGGAGCGCTGCCCCGCTTATACCTTGCCGAAACAGAACCAGGATCTGCCGAACTTCCTGCGCAGCGCATTGAACCAACAACTGTCCACCGACCGGATACCGGCGTGCTTTGTGTTGCAGATTCAGCGGCAGGACGCGAACAAGTTCATGCCGATCGAAGACACCAGCATCGAATGGCGCGAGCAGGACAGTCCGTTCCAGACTGTGGCCAGGATCACTCTGCCCCCGCAGGACTTCGACACCCCGGCGCTGAACCTGCAATGCGACAACCTGTCGTTCAATCCCTGGTTCGGCATCGAAGCCCATCGCCCGATTGGCGGAATCAACCGGCTGCGCAAAGCGGTATATGAAGCGGTCAGCGATTACCGCCACAGCCGCAACTCGGCGCAATAGCAGCGCCAGAAACGAAAAAAGCGACCGTCAACGGTCGCTTTCTCATGGACAGACTCAGCGAAAGCCAAATCCCAGGCAGCAAAAAGCCCGCACAAGGCGGGCTTTCTGAGGTGATCTGGCGTTCAGTGTTCCAGATTACCGAATATGGCGCAGCGGACGGGACTCGAACCCGCGACCCCCGGCGTGACAGGCCGGTATTCTAACCGACTGAACTACCGCTGCGCGAAACGCTTGAAACGAATGGTGGGTGATGACGGGATCGAACCGCCGACATTCTGCTTGTAAGGCAGACGCTCTCCCAGCTGAGCTAATCACCCTTCGCTTCGTTACGGGGCGCATTATGCCACAGATTTTCGTAACGTGTTGATTTAATTGAAGTTTTTTTCAAATAAATCCGAAAACCGGTGAAACGATACATCCCGCAGGTACAACTCGAGGCAGAAAAAAACCCGCCTCGGCGGGTTTTTCCGTGGTGACCTGGCGTTCAGTGTTCCAGGTTACCGAATATGGCGCAGCGGACGGGACTCGAACCCGCGACCCCCGGCGTGACAGGCCGGTATTCTAACCGACTGAACTACCGCTGCGCTAAACACTTGAAACGAATGGTGGGTGATGACGGGATCGAACCGCCGACATTCTGCTTGTAAGGCAGACGCTCTCCCAGCTGAGCTAATCACCCTTCGCTTCGGTGTGGCGCGCATTCTACGGAGCGTCCCAACCTCTGGCAAGCACTTTTTTAATTAATTTTCTTAGCCCTTCCAAAGGCTTAGAGAAGGGTTGGCCTATGACCCGGCGAAGACAATAATGCCCCCCTTTGTATAAAGGAGAGACTCACCCCATGTGGTTCAAGAACCTGCTTATCTATCGCCTGACCCAAGACCTGCCTGTCGATGCCGAGGCGCTGGAAACTGCACTGGCCACCAAACTGGCGCGTCCATGTGCAAGCCAGGAGTTGACCACCTACGGTTTCGTGGCGCCGTTCGGCAAGGGCGAAGATGCGCCACTGGTGCACGTCAGCGGTGACTTCCTGCTGATCTGCGCCCGTAAAGAAGAACGCATCCTGCCGGGCAGCGTCGTGCGCGATGCGGTCAAGGAAAAGGTCGAAGAGATCGAAGCCGAGCAGATGCGCAAGGTCTATAAGAAGGAACGCGATCAAATCAAGGATGAAATCATCCAGGCCTTCCTGCCGCGCGCCTTTATCCGCCGCTCGTCGACTTTCGCCGCCATCGCGCCGAAACAGGGTCTGATCCTGGTCAACTCGGCCAGCCCGAAACGCGCCGAAGACCTGCTCTCCACGCTGCGTGAAGTGATCGGCACCCTGCCGGTTCGCCCACTGACCGTGAAAACCGCGCCGACCGCCGTGATGACTGAATGGGTCACCACCCAGCAAGCCGCTCCGGACTTCTTCGTACTGGACGAGTGCGAACTGCGCGACACCCACGAAGACGGCGGCATCGTGCGTTGCAAGCGTCAGGATCTGACCAGCGAAGAAATCCAGCTGCACCTGAGCACCGGCAAGGTTGTGACTCAACTGTCGCTGGCCTGGCAGGACAAACTGTCGTTCATGCTCGACGACAAGATGACCGTCAAGCGCCTGAAATTCGAAGATCTGTTGCAGGATCAGGCAGAACAGGACGGCGGCGACGAAGCCCTCGGCCAACTGGACGCCAGCTTCACCCTGATGATGCTGACGTTCGGCGACTTCCTGCCGGCGCTGGTTGAAGCACTGGGCGGTGAAGAGACTCCGCAGGGGATCTGAGTCTCTGCGCAGTCTTTGGGTTATCTTCAAACGCCACCGCTTCGGTGGCGTTTTCACATAATAAGGAACAGACCATGCGCGCACTGGCTGCACTGAGTCGTTTTGTCGGCAACACCTTCGCTTACTGGGTTCTGATTTTCGCGGTGCTCGCGTTCCTGCAACCGGCCTGGTTCCTCGGTCTGAAAAGCGCGATCGTACCGCTGCTCGGGCTGGTGATGTTTGGCATGGGCCTGACCCTCAAACTCGACGACTTCGCCGCTGTCGCCCGCCATCCGTGGCGTGTGGCCCTGGGCGTGGTCGCGCATTTCGTGATCATGCCGGGGATGGCGTGGTTGCTGTGCCAGATTTTTCATCTGCCGCCGGAAATTGCCGTCGGGGTTATTCTGGTCGGCTGCTGCCCGAGCGGCACCTCATCGAACGTCATGACCTGGCTGGCCCGTGGCGACCTGGCACTGTCGGTGGCCATCGCCGCCGTCACCACCCTCCTCGCCCCGCTGCTGACACCGGCGCTGATCTGGCTGCTGGCCTCGGCCTGGTTGCCGGTTTCGTTCATGGAATTGTTCTGGTCGATCCTGCAAGTGGTGCTGCTGCCAATCGTCCTCGGTGTGGTCGCGCAACGTGTGCTCGGTGACAAGGTGCGCCACGCGGTGGAAGTATTGCCGCTGGTGTCGGTGGTCAGCATCGTGATCATCGTCGCCGCCGTGGTGGCCGCCAGTCAGGCGAAAATCGCCGAATCCGGCCTGCTGATCATGGCCGTGGTGATGTTGCACAACAGCTTCGGTTATCTGCTGGGTTATTTCACCGGGCGCCTGTTCGGCCTGCCGCTGCCGCAGCGCAAATCCCTGGCGCTGGAAGTCGGCATGCAGAACTCGGGATTGGGTGCCGCGCTGGCCAGTGCGCATTTCTCGCCGCTGGCGGCGGTGCCGAGCGCGTTGTTCAGTGTGTGGCACAACATTTCCGGAGCACTGCTTTCGACGTACTTCCGGCGGATGAGCGAAAAACAAGACCGTGAAACGCTGGCGCAACAGGCGGCCGACTGATCCCGGATCAAGGCGCGGCGCACAATTTTCGGTAGTATGTGCGCCACGCGGGGACGACCCCGCGGCTCAATCGAGTTTTCAATCTGGGGACGGCCCCGTCAATCGATGGAGGTCTTTCATGTCCTGGATCATTCTGTTTTTCGCCGGCCTGTTCGAAGTCGGCTGGGCCGTCGGCCTGAAATACACCGATGGGTTCACCCGTCCGCTTCCGACCGTTCTCACCGTTGCCGCCATGGCAGTCAGCTTGGGCTTGCTGGGGCTGGCGATGAAGGAACTACCGCTGGGCACGGCTTATGCGATCTGGACCGGGGTCGGTGCCGTGGGCACGGTGATTGCCGGGATCATTTTGTTTGGCGAATCGATGGCGCTGATCCGCCTGGCCAGTGTGGCGTTGATCGTCGCAGGGCTGATCGGGCTCAAGGTCAGCGCCTGAGCCGTTGCCGCCATCCGTCAGGGATGGCGGCTTTCTTGATAACTACCTGATAGTCCCGCGCAATTCCCCGACCATCGCCTGAAGCTCCGCTGGTTGCGCCGCGTCAACGGCGACCGGCTTACCCGCCACCAGCGTCACCCGCGACCACAAGCGCCGGAACACCCCTTTGTTCGGATCGCGACTGAAAAAACTCCCCCATAACCCCTGCAACGCCAGCGGAATCACCGGCACCGGTGTCTCTTCGAGAATCCGCGTCAGCCCGCCCTTGAACTCGTTGATCTCGCCATCGGCGGTCAACTTGCCCTCCGGGAAGATGCAAACCAACTCACCTTCCTTCAGATACCGGGCAATCCGGGTGAAGGCCTTTTCGTAGATCTGGATGTCTTCCTGGCGTCCGGCGATGGGAATCGTCCCCGCTGTACGAAAGATAAAGTTCAGCACCGGCAGGTTGTAGATCTTGTAGTACATGACAAAGCGAATCGGCCGACGTACCGCACCACCAATCAGCAAGGCATCGACGAACGAAACGTGGTTGCACACCAGCAACGCCGCGCCCTCATCGGGAATCGCCTCAAGGTTGCGATGCTCGACGCGGTACATGGAATGGCTGAGCAGCCAGATCATGAAACGCATGCTGAACTCGGGAACGATCTTGAAGATGTAGGCGTTGACGCCGATGTTCAGCAGCGACACCACCAGGAACAGCTGCGGGATCGATAGCTTGACCACGCTCAACAACACGATGGTGACAATCGCCGAAATCACCATGAACAGCGCGTTGAGAATGTTGTTGGCGGCAATCACCCGCGCCCGTTCGTTCTCGGCGGTGCGCGACTGGATCAGCGCGTACAGCGGCACGATGTAGAAACCACCGAAGATCCCCAGGCCCAGCACATCGATCAATACCGCCCAGGCATGGCCGAAACTCAGCACTTCGGTCCAGCTATGGCCGACGGCGCTTTCCGGAATTCCACCGGAATGCCACCACAGCAACAAACCGAAAACAGTCAGGCCGAACGAGCCAAAAGGCACCAGGCCGATTTCGACCTTGCGCCCTGAAAGCTTCTCGCACAGCATCGAGCCCAGTGCGATGCCGACCGAGAAGACAGTCAGGATCAGGGTGACTACGGTTTCGTCGCCGTGCATCCACTCCTTGGCGTAAGCCGGAATCTGCGTCAGATAAATCGCCCCGACAAACCAGAACCACGAGTTGCCGACAATCGAGCGCGAAACTGCTGGTGTCTGCCCCAGGCCCAGTTTCAAGGTTGCCCATGATTGACTGAAGATGTTCCAGTTCAGGCGCATCTGCGGCGAGGCCGCCGCAGCGCGGGGAATGCTGCGACTGGCCAGGTAACCCAACACGGCGATGCCGACAATCGCGGCGGACACCACTGGCGCGTAATTGGCCGATGACATCATCACCCCGGCGCCGATGGTCCCGGCCAGGATCGCCAGGAATGTACCCATCTCCACCAGCCCGTTGCCACCGACCAGTTCGTCCTCGCGCAACGCCTGCGGCAGGATCGAATATTTCACCGGCCCGAACAGTGCCGAGTGCGTGCCCATGGCAAACAGCGCCACCAGCATCAATGACAGGTGATCGAACAGGAAGCCGACAGATCCCACGGCCATGATGACGATTTCAGCCAGTTTGATCAGACGGATCAACGCGTCCTTGGCGAATTTTTCCCCGAACTGCCCGGCCAGCGCCGAAAACAGGAAGAACGGCAGAATAAACAGCAGTGCACACAGGTTGACCCAGATCGAGCGGTCACCTTCGATGGTCAGCCGATAGAGAATGGCGAGGATCAACGACTGCTTGAACACGTTGTCGTTGAACGCGCCCAGCGACTGGGTGATGAAGAACGGCAGGAAGCGCCGGGTACGCAGCAGGTTGAACTGTGAGGGGTGACTCATCTTCCGTGTGTCCCTGATGTTGGGTAACGAGTGGCCTGGATACGCTTATTGGAATGTCGGTCCGCGATCCAGGCCACACCTTACCTAAACTTTTCAGGTTATTTCTTCAAACCTGCAATGCACGGAGAAACAAACAGCTCGCCGCGCCATGCGCCTTGCAGCGTGCGTTTACCTACAATCAGCCACATCGCCGCCAGCAACGTCACCAGTACACAACCGGCCACGCTGAAGAACGTCAGGTGCAAGGTGCTGCCCAGCTTCAGAGTCGCCAGCGAATACACGCCCAACGGGAAGGTAAAGCCCCACCAGCCGAGATTGAACGGGATGCCATCACGCAGGTAACGCACGGTGATCAGCAGCGCCATCAACATCCACCAGAGACCAAACCCCCAGAGCGTGATCCCTGCTATCAGGCCCAGGCCCGAGGCGATTTCGCCGATGCCTGACAGACCGTTGGCCGCGAAGATCGCTGGCGCATCGCCGCCCAGCAGCAACATGCCCAGCGCCCCGGTGCCGATCGGCCCCAGCGCCAGCCAGCTCGAAGCCGCCATGTTTTCGTGGGGCAATTTGTGCAAGGCCATACGCAGCAACAGGATGGTCAGGATGCTGAACGCCACCGGCAGGGAAAACGCCCAAAGCACATAGCTAGTCACCAGCATCACCAGTTGCGAGTGCGCATCGGCCAGATGCGGCGCGAGAAGTCCGCCGCTGGCCGCCGCCACTTCCGCCGCCACCACCGGCAGCAGCCAGACGGCAGTCATCTGATCGATGCTGTGCGCCTGACGGGTGAACATCATGTAAGGGATCAGCACGCCGCAGGCCAGCGACATCGCCACGTCCAGCCACCACAACACTTCGGCCAGTTGAATGACTCCTTCACCCCAGCGTGGCAGACCGAACAGCAGAAAGCCGTTGATGATCGTCGCCAGGCCCATGGGAATGGTGCCGAAGAACATCGAAACCGTGGAGTGGCCGAAGATCCGCCGCGCTTCGTCAAAGAACAGAATCCAGCGGGCGGCGTAGGCAGCAGTAAACAGCACGAACAACAGAATGTTGAACAGCCACAGCCCTTCGGCCACGGCGTGCAATCCGGGAACGGACACCGGCAATTGCGCCAGCGCCAACGCCAGCACGCCGGTGCCCATGGTGGCGGCGAACCAGTTCGGGGTGAATTGGCGGATCACTTCGCGCGGGTGCTGAAGCTGGCTGAATGGCTTGATGCCGGATTTGGCGCTGTTGGGGCAAATCATCATGAACTCCTGTCCTCAGGTGAGGTTGAGCTCATGGTAGAACCGAATCGAATATCTATATAACGGGTAATATCTCTAACTGTTATCTATTTAGTAGATATTCCGTCAGACACTGCCTTCGGTTTCAATGACAAGAATTCGCGCCGCGCCCTGAGGATGAGCGACATGTTCAGTGCCGATGGACGCATAGAAGATGTCGCCAACCTCCAGCAATGCCTGCTTCTCCTCGCCTTCTTCTCGATAGTGCATGAGCACCTGACCGTCGAGCACCACGAACACTTCTTCGCCGTCATTGACGTGCCATTTGTAGGGCTGATCGGTCCAGTGCAGACGCGTGGTGATGCCGTTCATGTTGGCGATGTCGAGCGCGCCCCAGGCGCGCTCGGCGGTAAAGGTCTTGCTGCGAATAATCTTCATGCGTCGATCCGTGAAAAAGTTATGGCTGGCCAAGGCTAACCGAATCCGCAGGCTTATGGCGCGCTGCAGGTCTTCGCCGCTTGCGCCCGAAAACTCATCAGCAGCGCTCCGACCGCCAGCACGATCAATACCGCGCCATACACATCGGTGGTGGCCAGCAGGCCCACGCTATGGGTGAAGTGCCCGGCCAGCAGAGCCGGCAGGCAGAACGCCAGGTAACTCAGCACATAGAATGCCGACATCAACCCGGCGCGCTCATGCGGCAACGCCAGCGGCACCAGACTGCGCACCGCTCCGAGAAAACCGGAGCCAAACCCACAACCGGCCACCAGCGTACCGAAGAAGAACAGCGACAGACTGGCGCTGTGCACGCCCAGCAGAACCAACACGAGCCCGGCTGGCAGCAGGCTCGCGCCGAGTTGCAGCGCCCGGGAAGCAGGACGATTGCGCAAAGTGAAAATCATCAACGCACCGGTGACGGTCAGTGCCGCCACAGTCGCGCCGCCGATCAGGTTGGAGGTGGAGCCAGTGGCCGTGCGCACCAGCGATGGGGCCAGCGAGGCATAGAAACCACCGAGCGCCCAAGTCGCGGTGTTCAGCGGCAAGACCCGCCACAGCGTCGAACGCGCCTGAACCGGCACATGCAGGGTTGGCCGCAACGAGGCCCATGCCCCGGCTTGCGGCGAGACGCTTTCCGGCAAGCGCCACACATAAATCCCCTGCAACACAAACAGCGCGAGCAGCAACCAATAGGTCAACTGCAACGGCGCCGGAGCGAACTCGGCCAACAAGCCGCAGCCCATGCCGCCCAACGCCATGCCCAGCAACGGAGCGACACTGTTAATCAGCGGGCCCTGCTGACGGTCGGTGTCCAGCAGCGTCGCGCTCAACACCGCGGTGGCCATGCCGGTGGCGAAGCCTTGCAGCACTCGCGCGCCGATCAGCCAACCCACGCTGTCGGCGTAGATAAACAGCAGCATCGCCAGCGAATTGAGCGTCACGGCGGTGAAGATCACCGGTTTGCGTCCCAGGTGATCCGACAGCGACCCGACTGTCAGCAACGCGGCCAGCAGACTCAGCGCGTAGACGCCGAAAATCAGGGTCAGCACCGCTGCCGAAAAATGCAGCTGATCCTGATACAGGTGATACAACGGCGTCGGCGCAGTGGAAGCGGCGAGAAAACTCAGTAAGGTGATCGCCAGAAACCACAGGCTGGATCGGTTGGAAGCAAGGCTGGTCATGGGCACACTCCGCAAAAGCTAATTTTTTGCTTTTGCGGAGTGTGCTCTCGGCTTGCGCTTAAAGCAAATTCTTTGTGTTAAGGTCTGGCGCATGGCTATTAAAGAAGGTTTACGCCCCGGCGGTCGCAGTGCCCGGGTGCAAGAGTCGATTCACTCGGCAGTCCGCGCGCTTCTGCAAGAACAGGAGCGCTCAACGGTGACCGTCCCGCAAATCGCGGCGCGTGCAGGCGTGACGCCGTCGACGATTTATCGACGCTGGGGAGATCTGGCGGCCTTGCTCGCGGACGTCGCCCTCGCCCGCATGCGCCCCGACAGCGAGCCGGCAGAAACCGGCAGCCTGCGCAGCGATATCCGCGCATGGGCCGAACAATATCTCGACGAAATGAGTTCTGAACCCGGGCGCAACATGATGCGCGATGTGCAGGCAAGCGCGACGCCGGGGTATTGCGTGACGATCATCGGTGCGCAATTGCAGACCATCATCGAGCGCCACCCAGAGGAAACGGCGCCCAGCGTGGATCGGCTGATCAATCTGGTGGTGTCCCCGGTGGTGTTCCGCATTCTGTTTTCGGCGGCGCCGCTGGAAGTCGATGAACTGCACCGTTTGATCGACCTCGCGCTCAAACCGGATTGACCACAGAACTGCCCGGTTCCGTGACTGCGACACCCCGCCGCGCCACGACCTTGGTCGACACTGACTAACTGTCGCGCCCGTGCGAGACTGTCTGACCGGGCGCAAGTCCGGTCGTTTTCTGTCGGGAGTGTTCCATGTCGTTGTCCACCGGGCTGATCGCCGCCGTCGCCCTGGCCTATATGGCCATCATGTTCGCCATCGCCTTCTACGGCGACCGTCGCAGCACACCGCTGCCGCCACGGGTGCGTGCCTGGGTGTACAGCCTGTCGCTGGCCGTCTACTGCACAAGCTGGACGTTTTTCGGCGCGGTCGGTCAGGCCGCCGAGCAACTGTGGTCGTTCCTGCCGATCTACCTCGGGCCGATCCTGCTATTGCTGGGCGCGCCGTGGGTGCTGCAGAAAATGGTGATGATCAGCAAACAGGAGAACATCACCTCCATCGCCGACTTCATCGCCGCCCGCTACGGTAAATCCCAATCGCTGGCGGTGGTGGTCGCGTTGATCTGTCTGGTCGGCGTTCTGCCCTATATCGCCTTGCAACTCAAAGGCATCGTCCTCGGCGTGAACCTGCTGATCGGTGCCGGTGCCGACGCCATGGGCACCCGCGCCCAGGACACGGCCCTGATCGTGTCGCTGGTGCTGGCCCTGTTCACCATTGTTTTCGGTACGCGCAACCTCGATGCCACCGAGCACCACCGCGGCATGGTGCTGGCGATTGCCTTTGAGTCGCTGGTCAAGCTGTTTGCCTTCCTCGCCGTCGGCGCCTTCGTCACCTATGGGCTGTATGACGGCTTCGACGATTTGTTCAATCAGGCAATGCTCGCACCGCGCCTCGAGGAATACTGGAAGGAAACCATCAACTGGCCATCGATGGTGGTACAGACCGGCGTGGCGATGATGGCAATCATCTGCCTGCCCCGGCAGTTCCACGTGACAGTGGTCGAGAACATCGACCCGCAGGATCTGCGCCTGGCCAAATGGGTGTTCCCGACCTACCTCGCCCTGGCAGCGCTGTTTGTAGTCCCGATCGCCCTGGCCGGTCAGATGATGCTGCCCAGCTCGGTCATCCCCGACTCTTTCGTGATCAGCCTACCGTTGGCCCAGGCCCACCCGGCGCTGGCGATGCTGGCGTTTATCGGCGGTGCATCGGCGGCTACCGGCATGGTGATCGTGGCGAGTGTGGCGCTGTCGACCATGGTCTCCAACGACATGCTGTTGCCGTGGCTGCTGCGCCGCAACAATGCCGAGCGCCCGTTCGAAGTGTTCCGCCAGTGGATGCTCTCGGTGCGCCGGGTCAGCATTGTGGTGATTTTGTTGCTGGCCTACGTCAGCTACCGTTTGCTCGGCTCGACCGCGAGCCTGGCGACCATCGGCCAGATTGCCTTCGCCGCTGTGACCCAACTGGCCCCGGCGATGCTCGGCGCGCTGTACTGGAAACAGGCCAACCGTCGCGGCGTGTTCGCCGGCCTGGCCGCCGGCACGTTCCTGTGGTTCTACACCCTGATCCTGCCGATCGCTGCCCGCAGCCTCGGCTGGTCGCTGGACAGTTTTCCCGGCCTCGCCTGGCTGCACGGCAACCCGCTGAACCTGCCGATCACCCCGCTGACCCAAGGCGTGGTGCTGTCGCTGGCGGGCAACTTCACGTTGTTCGCCTGGGTCTCGGTGCTGTCCCGTACACGGGTCTCGGAGCACTGGCAGGCCGGACGTTTTATCGGCCAGGAAATCAGCGCCCGGCCGAGCGCACGCTCGATGCTGGCGGTGCAGATCGACGACTTGCTGCAACTGGCCGCGCGTTTTGTCGGTGAAGAACGCGCGCGGCAGAGTTTCATCCGCTTCGCCTACCGCCAGGGCAAAGGCTTCAACCCGAATCAGAATGCCGACGGCGAATGGATCGCCCACACCGAGCGCTTGCTGGCAGGTGTCCTCGGCGCCTCTTCGACGCGTGCTGTAGTAAAAGCCGCCATCGAAGGTCGGGAAATGCAGCTGGAGGACGTGGTCCGGATCGCCGACGAAGCGTCGGAAGTGCTGCAGTTCAACCGCGCACTGTTGCAAGGCGCCATCGAGAACATTACCCAGGGCATCAGCGTGGTCGACCAGTCGCTGAAACTGGTGGCCTGGAACCGTCGCTATCTGGAGCTGTTCAACTATCCGGACGGCTTGATCAGCGTTGGCCGCCCGATTGCCGACATCATTCGCCACAACGCCGAACGCGGTTTGTGCGGCCCCGGCGAAGCGGAAGTTCACGTTGCCCGGCGCCTGCACTGGATGCGTCAGGGCCGTGCCCACACCTCCGAGCGACTGTTCCCCAACGGCCGGGTGATCGAGCTGATCGGCAACCCGATGCCCGGCGGCGGTTTCGTCATGAGCTTCACCGACATCACCGCGTTCCGCGAAGCCGAGCAGGCGCTGACCGAGGCCAACGAAGGCCTGGAGCAACGGGTCAGCGAACGGACGCAAGAACTGTCGCAACTCAACGTCGCGCTGACCGAGGCCAAAGGCAATGCCGAGGCGGCCAACCAGTCCAAGACCCGCTTCCTCGCCGCCGTCAGTCACGACCTGATGCAGCCGTTGAACGCCGCGCGGCTGTTCTCCGCCGCCCTCTCCCATCAGAACGACGGCTTGAGCGGCGAGGCGCAGAAACTGGTGCAGCATCTGGACAGTTCGCTGCGTTCGGCCGAAGACCTGATCAGCGACCTGCTGGACATCTCACGCCTGGAAAACGGCAAGATCAACCCGGATCGCAAGCCGTTCGCGATCAATGAGCTGTTCGATACCCTCGGCGCGGAATTCAAGGCACTGGCCCAGGAACAGGGCCTGAGTTTCCGGGTACGAGGCAGTCAGTTGCGCATCGACAGTGACATCAAGTTGCTGCGGCGCATTCTGCAGAACTTCCTCACCAATGCGTTCCGCTACGCAAAAGGCCCGGTGCTGCTGGGCGTGCGTCGGCGACAAGGCGAAATCTGTCTTGAAGTGTGGGATCGCGGGCCGGGGATTCCGGAGGACAAACAGCAAGTGATTTTCGAGGAATTCAAACGCCTCGACAGCCACCAGACCCGCGCCGAAAAAGGTCTGGGTCTGGGCCTGGCGATCGCCGACGGCCTGTGCCGAGTGCTCGGTCATACATTGCGCGTACGTTCATGGCCGGGGCGAGGCAGCGTGTTCAGTGTCCGCGTGCCGTTGGCCAAAGCGCAGACCGTGCAGCCGCCAGCGGCGGTGGAAATCAATGGCAAACTGCACAGCGGCGCGCAGGTGCTATGCATCGACAACGAAGACAGCATTCTGATCGGCATGAACAGCCTGCTCACACGCTGGGGCTGTCAGGTCTGGACCGCGCGCAACCGCGAAGAATGCGCGGCACTGCTCGACGACGGCGTGCGGCCACAATTGGCGCTGGTGGACTATCACCTGGATCACGGCGAAACCGGCACTGATCTGATGGCCTGGTTGCGCACAAGACTGGGCGAGCCGGTGCCGGGAGTGGTGATCAGCGCCGACGGGCATCCGGAAACCGTGGCGCAGGTTCATGCAGCGGGGCTGGATTATCTGGCCAAACCGGTGAAACCGGCGGCGTTGCGGGCGTTGTTGAGTCGCTATTTGCCGCTCTAGAAGAGCAGCTTATTCAGGCAGTTCGACCAACCCGTCGGCATCGGTCATTGCGCGTTCCAGCAAATCGGCCGGCAGGCTCTTGCTGGCCCGCGCACCGAGCAACTTGAGCTGTTCGCTGCGGCTGACCAGGTTGCCCCGTCCTTCCGTCAGCTTGTTGCGCGCCGCGCTGTAGGCTTTGTCCAGTTGCTGCAAGCGATTGCCGACTTCGTCCAGATCCTGAATGAACAACACGAATTTGTCATACAGCCAACCGGCGCGCTCGGCGATTTCCCGGGCGTTCTGGCTCTGGCGCTCTTGCTTCCACAGACTGTCGATGACCCGCAGCGTCGCCAGCAATGTGGTCGGGCTGACAATCACGATGTTGCGATCGAAAGCTTCCTGGAACAGCGCCGGTTCGGCTTGCAATGCAGCGGAAAACGCCGCTTCTATGGGCACGAACAGCAAGACGAAATCGAGGCTGTGCAAGCCTTCCAGACGCTTGTAATCCTTGCCGGCCAGGCCTTTGACGTGGCTGCGCAAGGACAGCACATGCTGCTTCATGGCGATCTGGCCAATGGCGTCGTCGTCCGCCGCCACGAACTGCTGATACGCGGTGAGGCTGACCTTGGAGTCGACCACCACCTGCTTGTCGCCCGGCAGGTAAATGATCACGTCCGGCTGGAAACGCTCGCCGTCCGGCCCCTTGAGATTGACCTGAGTCTGGTACTCGCGGCCCTTCTCCAGCCCGGCATGTTCAAGCACGCGCTCAAGAATCAGCTCGCCCCAGTTGCCCTGGGTTTTCTGGCCCTTCAGGGCGCGGGTCAGATTGGTCGCTTCGTCGCTCAGACGCAGGTTCAGTTGCTGCAAGCGCTCCAGCTCCTTGGCCAGCGAGAAGCGCTCGCGGGCTTCGGCCTGATAGCTTTCCTCGACGCGTTTTTCAAACGACTGGATGCGTTCCTTCAACGGGTCGAGCAATTGACCAAGGCGTTGCTGGCTGGTTTCGGCGAAGCGTTGCTCGCGCTCATCGAAGATCTTGCCGGCCAGTTCGGCGAACTGGGCGCGCAGCTCGTCGCGGGAACCTTGCAGGTCATCCAGGCGTTGTTGATGGCTTTCCTGTTGCTCGCGCAACTCGGCATTCAGCGAAGCCGCCTGGGCATCCAGGCGCCGCAATTCGGCTTCCTTGTTGGCGCGTTCAATGTTCCAGGCATGGGCGGCGTCGCGGGCGTCATCGCGCTCGATCTGCAACAGCTCGACTTCCCGGCGCACGGCCGCGAGATCCGCTTGTCTGGAGGCGTTGGCCTGGCCGAGGTCGGCGACTTCATCGCGGCAGGCTTCTAATTGAGCAGTGAGGCCGTCCTGGGCCATCTGCGCCATGGCCAGCCGCTCCTCGAGCAACGCGACTTCAGACCGGCTCTGACTGGCCCGACGTTGCAGTTGCCACGCCAGTGCCAGCAGCGGCACCGCCGCGCCTGCCAGTCCCAGCAGGATGCTGGTCAAGTCAATCGCCATAGTGATTCTCGCCGATCCGATAAAGCCTGAAGGTTAACCAAGGCGCCAGGTCTTGGACAGCTCAGTCTTCGATCAGGCCGAGTTCCTGTTGCGCACGTCGGTCACCCGCGCGGGCGGCCTGACGCAGCAGGTCCTGGCCGATGCGGCGATCCCGGGCATTGCCGCACTCGCGGCACATCAACTGGCCGAGACGACTTTGCGCCGCGACCACCCCTTCCCGGGCCGGTTGCTTGAGCAGGCGGCCGGCGAGGTGCTTGGCATTCTGGCTGTCGCCCAAACGCGGGCTGTCCAGCAGCCATTCGGCCACGCGTACGGAAAATCGCTTGGGAGCGGTAACACGAGGGAGTTGGGAGGTAACAGATTCTGGAGCTGAACGAAACTTCATAAAGCACTGTGGGACAGATCGGAAGGCGCGCCACTCTACTCTTTTTTTCGCACAGGTAAAGTCGAAAAAAACCCGGCACGCCCGTGCTAGAGCAAGCGCTCGGGACAATCCACAGAAGCTGTGGATAACTCAGTGGACAACCGCCTTCCAGTCGCCGCAAAGCCTTGTGGAACGGGGCTCGCAGTCAAACTGACGATTTTTTCACCAGTTAAAAAAAGCGATGTTTTTCATTGACTTAAACTTTCGATGCAGGCAGCCATCGGGGTCAGGATCGTTATGACAGCGCCGTTACCGTCTGCGCAACTAATGTGCACAAGTACCTGTTACGCGGTTATATCGATGCGCCTTTTCGGGTCGTTTTGGCATTCAGGCTGGGGACAAGCCCCTGCGCCGAGCTTCAGCGCCGGTCACGTCGTGGCGACCGACGGTCATTGTGTGAGCCAGATCGGGGCAGGTTACGGGCCTGGCAATGTCTCCTGATTTATTTTTGATCAGCGGGTTTGCCTTTCGGGGATCGTTCCGTTAGTATCCGCGGCGTTAGTACCAAGCTGAAAGTCAATTCCGGTCGAACACACCCCACGGTCAGCCTTCTTTCACAGAAGCCTCCACCGACAAAAGCGGGATCGACCCCTCGATGGTTTCCAGGTAAATCTTCCGACAACACAGCCTTTGAATCGAATGCAAAGGGTGTTGCGAAGACCCCTTACTCTGACCGAACCAACCTGCAAATTGATCAGGATCTTCACCCCGGGCCCAGAACCTCTGCCCTCGATGTGTTGCCTGTCCTCCTAAGTACCTACCTGCCAGCCCAAGCGCGCCCACTTTTATAGCGCTCGAACTGGCTGCCTTGTTCCAGTCGGGTTCTTCGTTCGACCAATGGTGGTTGACGTTACTGGAACGTTTTAACGTTGCACGGTTCTTATCCGTGTCATTTGTAGGAACACCTAATAACTATGTCGACTCAAATCCAGACTCAGGATGCCATTCGCACCCTAACCAACGCTTTTGCTCCAATGAACTGCCTGATCATGGCCGCTCGCAAAGGCTGCTTCAGCTTCACCGTGGTCAATGAACACGGGATCGCCCGCCACAGCGAGCGTCTGTATCCCGATCAATACTCCAGCGCCGAACCGCTGCAGGCCGTAATTGATCGCACCCGTCAGGCATTGATCGCCTGAGAGGCCGAAATGGCTGCAAAAGCAAAAGCCCCGCTTAAAACGCG
>NZ_JBWXMQ010000033.1:0-22624 GCF_056626735.1 Pseudomonas sp. 1
TACACCAGCGGTGACCAACGTCACCGACACCATCGACACCACCACCGTGAAGCTGACGGCGACCGCAACAGCGGCCGAGGGCGGCAATGTTGTCTACACCGCGACTGTCGGCGCGCCGGTGACCGGTTCGCCAGTGACCGTGACCCTGTCCAACGGCCAGACCATCACCATCGACATCGGCAAGACCTCCGGGACCGTCACCACCACCGCGCCGAACGACGTGTTGAATGGTCATGCACCGCTGACCAACTCGATCACCAACGTCAGCGGCGGCAACTACGAAAACCTCGTCACCGACAAGACGCCGGTCAGCACCACGGTGACCGACACCATCGACACCACCAACCTGTCGCTCAGCGCGACCGGCACCGTGGCCGAAGGTGGTTCGATCACCTACACCGCAACCCTGACCAACGCCGCCGGCACCCCGGTGACCGTGACCCTGAGCAACGGCTCGGTAATCACCATCGAGGCCGGCAAAACAACTGGCACCGTGACCGTTCCGGCACCGGCCGACGACGTCTACAAAGACGCCGGCACCGTGCAGGCAACGATCACCAATGCCACCGGTGGCAACTTCGAAAATCTGGTGACCAGCAATACACCAGCGGTGACCAACGTCACCGACACCATCGACACCACCACCGTCAGCATCACCGGCAGCACCTCGGTGACCGAAGGCCAGACCGCGACCTATACCGTGAGCCTGACCCACCCGGCGCAGACCGAAGTGACCCTGAAAATCGTCTACAGCGGCACCGCCGCCGACGGTTCGGACTTCACCGGCGTGTACACCGTGAAGATCCCGGCAGGCGCCAGCAGTGCGCAGTTCAACGTCGCCACCATCGATGACAAGATCACCGAAGGCACCGAGAACTTCGTGGTCAAGATCGACTCGGCCACCGGTGGCAACTTCGAAAACCTGGCGGTCAGCAGCACCAATGGCAGCGTCAGCACCTCGATCATCGACAACGATGCACCGCCGGTCATCGACCTCGACGCCAACAACTCCAGCGGTGCAACGGGTGCCGACTACAAGGTGACCTTCACCGAGAACACCCCGGGCGCAGGTGTGTCGATCGCCGACACCGATATCAAGATCACCGACCCGGACAGCACCATGCTGACTGGCGCCACCGTCGTGCTGACCAACCGTCAGGACGGCGATGCGCTGAACCTGGGCAACAGCGTCAACGGCATCACCATCAATGCCAACAGCACCAATGGCACGATCACGCTGACCCTGTCGGGCAATGCGACGCTGGCCGACTACATGCAGGCCATCAAGAACATCAGCTTCACCAACAGCAGTGAAGACCCGAGCACCGTGCCACGGATCATCACCGTGACCGTGACCGATGGCGGCAACTACTCCAACGTCGCGACCACCACGGTCAATGTGGTGGCGGTCAACGATGCGCCGGTCGCTGCACCGGTCAACGTCACCGGCACCGAAGACACCCCGCTGGTCCTCGGCTGGTCGACCTTCGGCGTCAGCGACGTCGACAGCCCGGCCAGCAGCCTGGGCGTGAAAATCACCCAGCTGCCGGGCGAAGGCAAACTGCAGTACCTGGACGGTTCGACCTGGAAAGACGTCGCCACCAACCAGACCTTCAGCAAGGCCGACATCGATGCCGGCAAGCTGCGTTTCCTGCCGGATGCCAACGAGTCGGGCGTGAACGGCTACGGCGGCACCGGCCTGGGTAACAACCAGGCTGACTACGCACAGATCAAGTTCCAGCCAACCGACGGCCAGTTGCTGGGCAATACCGGCACCGTGAAGATCGACATCACCCCAGTGGCGGATGCACCGACCCTGTCGGTCGCCGACAACAGCGTGAAGTCCACCGGCCTGATCAAGGAAGTCTGGACCGGTCTGTCGGGCCTGGGCACCGACGGCAGCGGCGCGAACCCGAACACTCTGAAAAACGTGATCGACGGTGCCGGCAAACCGAACACCAGCGGCACCGTGAACAACGTGCAGTCCGATGGCAGCGTGACCGCCGGCACCGCGTCGAAAACCTCGGGCCTGATCTATCTGGAAGCCGGCAAGACCTACACCTTCAGCGGCACCGGTGACGACAGCCTGCTGGTGACCATCGGCGGCAAGAGTGTGGCGTCCACAACGTGGGGCGCGGGTGGCAACCTCAACGGTTCGTTCACCCCGACCACCAGCGGCTACTACACCCTGGACATCTACCACCACAACCAGAGCGGCCCGGGCAGCTACGACGTCAACCTGTCGGTCAACGGCAGCACGCCGATCGACCTGAGCAGCGCCGGCGTACCGATCTACACCGGCGTGCAGGATCTGGTGAATGCCGGCGTGACCGTCTCCGATCTGCACGGCAGCAACGGCGAAGGCTATTACGACGGCTACAAGCTCAACACCGGCGCCGAAGGCACCACCGTGAAACTGTCGGCGATCAGCACCGCACTGACCGACACCGACGGCTCGGAAACCCTGAGCATCAAGATCAGCGGCGCACCGGTCGGCTCGGTGCTCAGCGACGGCGCAGGCCACAGCTTCACCGTGACCGCCACCAGCGGCGACGCCAACGTCACCGGCTGGAACCTCGGCAGCCTGACCGTGACCCCGCCGACCTACTACAACGGCCAGTTCAACCTGACCGTGACCTCGACCTCCACCGAACAGGTCGGCGGCTCGGCCAGCACCACCGCGACCATTCCGGTCACCGTGGTGCCGGCAGTCTACAACGCGGTAGTCGCCACCTCGGCCGACGACAACGTCACCGGCACCGACGGCAACGACATCATCGTCGCCGACATCGGCGGCCTGACCGTAGTGCCGGGCACCAACTACAACATCGCGTTCATGGTCGACAGCTCGGGCAGCATGAGCACCTCGTCGATCAACGCGGCCAAGGACTCGCTGACGTCGGTGTTCAACACTCTCAAGCAGAGCATGGGCAACAACTCGGGGACGGTGAACATCTTCCTGGTGGACTTCGATACCCAGGTCAACAAGTCGGTGTCGGTGAACCTCAACGACCCGAACGCGCTGACCAAGCTCAAGGCTGTGCTGGACTCGATGACCTCCGGCGGCGGCACCAACTACGAAGACGTGTTCAAGGCTACGGCCAACTTCTTCCAGAGCGCCGAAGCCGTGGCTAACACCGGGGCGAAGAACCTCACGTACTTCATCACCGACGGTCAGCCGACCTACTACCAGAGCGGCGAACAGACCAACCCGACGCTGTACGGCAACGTGAAGCTCGACGACGTGGTGAAGACCAGCAACTACAAGCTGGGCGACAGCTTCAGCACCTACATCGACAGCACGCACTACCTGACCATCAGCACGGCGGGTGCCGTGGTCCTGCAGACGTACAAGAACGGCAGCTGGAACTGGAGCAACGTGGGCACCATCCACGCCCAGGGCGACGGCACCTACGAGCTGTCGAGCCTGGCAGGCTCCGGCAGCAGCACCAGCCAGGCCACCACCGACAACGCCAACAGCGCCTTCGCACTGCTGGGCAACCTGTCCAATGTGGAAGCCATCGGGATCAACAGCGGTGTCAGCCTCAACGACCTGAAACCGTACGACACCGATCACAACCCGCAAACCAACATCGATCCGAAGGACCTGGCCAACTCGATCATCGGCCATACCGAAGCGACGATGCCGGGCAACGACACCGTCAGCGGTGGCGACGGCAACGACATCCTGTTCGGCGACCTGGTGAGCTTCAACGGCATTGCCGGCGAGGGTTATCAGGCGATGCAGGCCTTCGTGGCCAAGGAAACCGGGGTCGACGTCAGCAAAGTCACCACCAGTAACGTGCACCAGTACATCACCGAGCACTATCAGGCGTTCGATGTATCGGGCGCCCACGACGGCAACGACACGCTGCTGGGCGGCGCGGGTAATGACATCCTGTTCGGCTCGGGCGGCAACGACCTGCTCGACGGTGGCAAGGGCAATGACATCCTGCTCGGCGGTACCGGCAACGACACGCTGATCGGTGGTCAGGGCAACGACATCCTGATCGGTGGTTCGGGCGCCGACACCTTCGTCTGGAAAGCAGGTGACACCGGCAACGATGTGATCAAGGACTTCAACGCCAGCGAAGGTGACCGTATCGACCTGCGCGACCTGCTGCAGGGCGAGTCCGGCAGCACCATCGACAACTTCCTGAAGATCACCACGGTCGACGGCGTGTCGTCGCTGCAAGTCAGTTCGGCGGGCAAGTTCAACTCCGCCGATGCGGCTGCCGCCACACCGGACGTGACGATCAAACTGGAAGGCAACAACTGGTCCACTGCCAACATTCACAACCTGATTGCCGGTAGTGATCCGACCATCAAGGTCGACCACAACAACAGCTGATGCGTGAACAAAACGGCCGCCCCAATGGGGCGGCCGTCACGTTTGCGTCTTTCTTCCCGGTGACGATTGCGTCGCCGCACCGCATACTCGCGTGCAGTTGGCTATGCTGCTGACAGCATGACGCTGGTCCATTTCCGAGGGATGCTCAATGTTTTACGTGCAACGCGATGCGCAGGGTCAGTTGATTCGCGTGGAAGCTGCGGCCTACGCCGAGGCCACGGAAACGCTGCCGGCCGACCACCACGAAATCCAGGCCTGGTACGCCAACGAAGCCGTGGAGAACAGCCTCAAGCAGCTCAAGCAGAGCGACCTGGAAATGATCCGGGTACTCGACGACCTGATTCAGGTACTGACCCAGAAAGGCGTGATCCGCGTCACCGACCTGCCGCCGGCGGCCCAGGCCAAGTTGATGGACCGGACTCAGGCGCGGGAAGCGCTGGGTGGGTTGAGTCAGTTGATCGATGAGGATGAGGGCGGGTTGATCTGATCCAGGATCTTCGGTGACTGGACGGGCCCCTTCGCGAGCAAGCTCGCTCCCACAGGAGGTATGTATACCCAATGTGGGAGTGAGCTTGCTCGCGAAGGCAGCCTTAGCGGCGACGCAATTCTACAGCCTTAACGCCAGGGTTTTGGCTCACCGAACAATTGCCCCTGAACCCCATACAACCCCATCTCGCGAATCACCGACAATTCCCCTTCCGTCTCGACCCGCTCGGCAATCAGCGGCAGATCAATGCTGTGCGCCGCACGCTGGATCGCTTCGATGAACAGGCGCTTGTCGCTTTCCTGATCGATCGCCCGAATGTAGCTGCCATCGATCTTCAGGTACGCCAGGCCCAGCCGCGCCAGGTTACCGATCATGCTGAAGCGCCCGCCGAAGCGTTGCAGGCTCAGGGAGAAACCGAGTTCGCGCAGGCGGCGGGTCAGCTGTTCGAGCACCGCTTGTTCCGGCAGTTGTTCCTCGCCGATTTCCAGGGTCAGGCGCGGCCCCAGATTGGAATGCGAGCGCAGAATCTCGAAGACTTTGTTCAGCGCCTGCGGATCGGCCAGGGTCGCCGAAGACAGGTTCAGCGCCAGGGATTCTTCATGGTCGGCCATCTGCTCCAGCACGCGCTCGAGCATCAGACGGTCCAGCCGCGCGGTCCAGCCGAAGCGCTCGAGCCAGGGCAGGAAACGCCCGGCGGGGATGGTCTGGCCCTGCTCGTCGAGCAAGCGCGACAGCACTTTGTAATGCAGCACCAGTTGCGTGTCCTGTGCCGCCACCACCGGTTGGAAGAACAGCTCGAAGCGCCGCTGGTTCAGCGCCTGATCGAGCAAGCGATGCCAGGCGTGGTGATCGTCACCGACATCCGCCACCAGGCTCTGATCGAGGCACGCCCAGTTCTGCTCGCCCTGCCCTTCGGCCTGGGCCAATGCCTGATCGCCGAGGCTGAGCACCGCTTGCGATGAATCGCCATGAGCGAACGGCGCCAGGCCGATAGAGGCCACGGCGGCCACGTCGGTGGCGCCCGTCGCGTGCAGGCTGCTCAGCGCGCTGTCGAGGCTTTGCGCCAGTTGCAGCGCTTCTTCGCGGGTCAGCCCCGGCGCCAGCACGGCGAATTCACCACCACGAATCCGGGTGACGAGATTCTGGGTTTCCGGGTATTTGGCGCACTCGCGGGACAGTTGCTCGCCGACCGCTTTCAACAATTCATCGGTGCGCTGACCGCCAAGGCGCTGGTTCAGCCCGGCCAGATCCTTGACCCGCAACAGCAGCAGATAACCGGAACTGGCCTGCTCCGGGTTGCTCACCCGCGCATTCAGCTGCATCTCGAAATAACGCCGGTTGGCCAGCCCCGTGAGGTTGTCCTGATAGGACTCGGTGCGCAGTTTTTCACTGCGCTCGGCCTGCTCCTGAAACAGCGCCTTGAGCTTCTCGACCATTTGGTTCATCGCCAGCACCACGCGGCGCAATTCAGGCGTGCGCGGCAGGTCCGGCAGGCTGAGGAATTCGCGGCGGGCAATGGCGTGGGATTGCTTGACCATGTAATCCAGCGGCTTGAGTTGCCGACGCAGCAACAGCGCGCCCAGCACCGCACTCACCGCACCACAGACCAGCAACCAGCCGAGGCTGCCGAGTGCGCTCTGCCAAAGCTTGGCCAGGGCGAACATCGGGTGGCTGACCACCTCGACCCGCGCCGCCTGCTCCCAGCCACGGCTGACCAGCGCATCGCCACCGGCCGGTTCAAGGCCAATCAGTTTGACGAACCAGTCCGGCACGTTGGTGACCGCCGGAATGCCATTGCGCTCGACGATGGTCTGGTCGGTCTTCAGGTCGACCACGCGGATGCTCGAGTAATAACCGCTGTCGAAGATCGAACTGACCAACAGCTCGACCATCGCCGGGTCGTCGATGTTCGGCGTCAACGACAGCGCCAGCGCCGTGGCCGCATCCTGGGCGTGGGAGCGCAACTGGTTGACGTACTGGGTGCGCGAGCTCTCCAGACTGACCATGAAGCTGCCGGTGAAGGCGACCACCAGGAACAGACAGATTGCGATCAACAGCTGTTTGAACAAAGACATCTGAGCGCGTGCTCCTAGTTAGTCGTCTCGACCGGGAATCCTTCGGCCTGCATTTTCTTCAACACATCCTGCCAGCGTGACAGGCGTTTGGTGTCACCGACCTTCTTGTTGCCCTTCGCTCCCGGCAGGTACAAACCCTCGGCATTGAAAGAGTAGACCGGCAGCAAATCGGTTCGCTCGGCGGCCGGTTTGATCGGGTCGATCAGGCTGTCGAGCACCAGCGGCATGGCGTCAGGGCTGGAATAGTAAGTCAGGACCATGTGCGCGCGGTTCTGGCGCAGGGCCTTGACGTAGGTGATGCGCAACTTGTCACTGGCCACACCGAGGTGGCGCAGGCTGAAATACTTGGCGATCGCATAGTCTTCGCAGTCGCCGGCGCCTTTCCACAAGGCTTCGATGGGAGTTTCCCAATAATCGACCTCGTGCCACAAATCGATGTCTTCGACGTAGCGCATCTGTTTGTTGAAAAACAGGTTCACCACTTTGAGCTTTTCCATCTCGCTGACCTGCTTCTGCGTGGCCAGCAGATTCTGCCAGGCATCGATCCGCTGCTGCCCGGCGCCCAGCGGTCCGTACAGCGCCGTGGCCTTGCGGCTGATCGCGGAAAAATCCCAATCGGCATGCAGGCCGCCCAGCATGATGCCGGCCAGCAGCAGCGCGCAGGCAAGCCAGCGCGCAATCCGTGGGATTGCGAAACGTACCGCCAATGCAAGGCATCCAGGGCAGAGAAGAAAGCGCTTGATGGTGAAGGTTAGTCCAGCAAAAAACAATGGCACCCTGAGATCATCGCTGGCGCGCTAAACTTCAGGTGTAACAGGGTTCCTCTACGCGGTTTGACAACCTGTAGAGCAATCACTAGTGTCCTTTGGATCCAAATATCGCAGTCATAGGGTGTGCAGTTGTGACCCAGAAGCCCAAGCCACTCCACAGCATCAAAGTCGACGGCCCGATTCCCGCGCATCTGGCGCGCTCGGTCATCGAAGAAACCCTGCGCGCCGCCATTCTCGACGGTCGCCTGCCCTGCGGAACCGCCGTGCGCCAGCAGGATCTGGCCGACCTGTTCGGCGTCAGCCGCATGCCGGTACGCGAAGCCTTGCGTCAACTCGAGGCCCAGGGCCTGCTCAGCGTGATTGCCCACAAGGGCGCCGTGGTGGCGCCATTGATCCAGGGCGATGCAACGCAAACCTACGAGCTGCGCATCCTGCTGGAGTCTGAAGCGCTGCGTCAGTCGATCCCGTTGCTGACCCCGGCCGATCACGAACGCGCGGCCGGCTACATCGAAGAGTTGGAAGTCGAACACGACTACACCGAAATCGGTCGGCTCAACCGTCTGTTTCACATGGCGCTCTACAGCAAGGCGCCCAATGGCCGGCTGTTGCGGCTGGTGGAAGACGGCTTGAATGAAGAGGAACGCTTCCTGCGTTTCAACCTCGAGGCCATGGGCCTGGGCAAACTCTCCCAGGACGATCACCGTGCGTTGTTGCAGGCCGTGATAGATCGTGACACCCCGCGTGCCGTCACACTGCTGGAGCAGCACCTCAATCGCGGTGTCGAGGTGATCACTCGATACCTGGCGAGCACCGCCTCCAATGGTCGCCAGGCGGCACGCTGAAAATCCGCCCGGGTGAGCCCTCGCTTACCCGGCGTATAACCCGCTTACAAATCCCCACGCCGGTCACGCTCAATTGCTGTGGCACTTCGGCGCCTGCGCTCTAACCTCCCTCCTGCTTTGAACAGCCCGGAATTTGCACCGCAAAGGAAGTCATTTTCGACGATAGCCGCGGCGCCGATTTACGCGCACCCTTGAATCGCCAACCCAATATAGAACGGGGACGCGCCGCCCCGGCAGCAGTCCCCGCACCAGGAACCTACGGAAGGAGCCTTGTCACGGGATCAGGAAGAACGGCGCCGTTACAGTCCGACTTCATCCCCTCATATTCATTCAATTACTCAATTGGAAAGTTGCTTCGAGTGAGGCATTCACTCTTGTCGTTCAATTTTGGCCATTAAACGCCGAAAGGAGTAACTACGCCCAAATAAAACTTAACTTATAAGTTTTATCAGACCCACTCATACTTCAAAAACAGCCAACTAAAAATAATTGAAAATAAACTTGTTAAGTTGTTTTGCGATGTATTAGTTTTTCTTCGTCGAGTTTGGATCCGAAATGAAAAACCCGGCACAACCTTGCACTACGGCCTCGGTTGCGACGGTTTGACCGTCCGCTGCTGTCTTGGGCCCTTCAGACATTGCCTGCTTTCATCGAAACCGAATGAGGCTGTCGTTCGCCTGGAGAAACTTGTTCAACGCCATTAGCAATTGATTGAGCAATCCCTATTCCCTATTAGCCAGAGTCTCGCAACCATGCCAACAAAAGAGCAACTTACACTAAAGAAAGCCGAACTCAGCGTTCATCCGATCTTCACCGAAATAGATTCTTTGGAGACATTACGCCGGTTCATGGAATCCCATGTATTTGCCGTCTGGGACTTCATGTCGCTGACCAAGCGTCTGCAGCAGGAACTGACTTGCACTCGCCTGCCGTGGTTGCCGCCGCGCGATCCGCACGCAGCAAGACTGATCAACGAAATCGTGCTCGGGGAAGAATCTGACGATCGGCTGTCACACGGGCATTACAGTCACTTCGAACTGTACCTCGATGCCATGCGCGAAGTCGGTGCGGACACGACAGCGGTGGAGCGCTTCGTGACGCTGCAACAGGAGGGCGTCAGTTACGACGTCGCCCTGCAAAGCGTCGAAGTAGATCCGGCGGCGGCGCGGTTCGTCTGTGACACCTTGCACACCGCGCTGCATGCACCCGGTCACAGCGTTGCCGCTGCCTTCCTGCACGGTCGCGAGAGCGTGATCCCGACCATGTTCCAGCGCATGCTCGATGCCTGGGGCATCGGCGTCGAACAGGCGCCGACCTTCCGTTACTACCTCGAACGGCACATCGAGGTCGACTCGGAAGACCACGGCCCGGCCGCCGAACAACTGCTGGATCGACTGGTGGATGGCGATCCGCAGCGCGAAGCCGAGGTTTACGCCAGCGCCATCGCCGCCGTGGAAAGCCGCATCGCCCTTTGGGACGGCCTGCGCCTGAGCATGCGCGAACCGCTGGTGGAGGTGGCCCAATGAACGCCGCCGACTACCAGTCTTTCGCCGATGCCTGGGAAAGCCGCGCGACCATTCGCACCCGGCCGCGCCGCGTGCTGGAGGATGACGCGCGGCTGATCTATCCGCTCAGCCGCCAGCCGTTGGTGCTCAGCGAAACCTTCCTGCGCGAATGCCCCGAACAGCGTGATTTCGCCCTGGTGCAGACGCTGTACAAATTCATCAACGACGTGGTGATTTTCGAAACCGAGATCGTCGACAAGACCGCCCGCAGCATCGCCAAGAACCGCTTCGCCGTGCCCTTCCCGTTCGCCTGTCGCTACGACGCCATGACCGTGGTGGTGGACGAGGATTACCACGCGCTGGTGGCGATGGATTTCATGCAGCAGACCGTGGCCATGACCGGCATCGAGCCGATCGAGCTACCGAATGAAATCGAACTGAGCCGGGCAATTCCCGCCGCCGTCGAACTGGCTCCGGAACACCTGCGCAGCGCCGTGGAACTGATTTGCGTAGCCATCGCCGAGAACACCGTGACCGGCGATGTCGCAGCGTTCGCCCGGGACGACACGGTCAAGCCATCGATCAAGGGTCTGATGGCCGATCACTTGCTCGACGAGGGTCGACACTCGAGTTTCTGGGCGCGGATGGTGCGCATCTACTGGCACACCGCAAGCGATGCGGATCGTCAATGCATCGCGCAGATCCTGCCGGTGTTCATCGGCCATTACCTGACCAACGACATCCAGAAGTCCTTCGACCTGAGCCTGATCGACGCCCTGCCAGTCAGCGAGGCAACCCGTCGCGCACTGAAAGACGAGATGGCCGGGTTGGCCTTCCCGATCAATCGTCACCACCCGCTGGTGGGCAACATCGTGCGGTTCTTCCACAACAGCTCGCTGCTCGACACACCGTGCGTGCAGCACGCCCTGCGCGACTACCTGGTTTGACAAGGAGGCTGACATGAGACGTCTCGACATTTTGCTGAGGGGCCGCAGCCAGGCCTTGACCGACCTGGCGCATGAGCTCGAACAACACGGTCATTCATTGCTGACGGACGTCGCTCCGTCGGTGGATCTGGTGATCGATGACGGCAGTCTTGCGCCGCAGGATTACGGCGTGACACCGCTCCTGACTTTATGTCTGGGTATCGGTGCAACGGGCGCCGGCGGTTTGCCGGTGCTTGATCTGCTGTGCCTGTGTCACTCGACACTGCTGAGCCGCGTGCCGATCGCCGACGAAGCGTCCGGCAACGGCCAGGCCCTGCGCCAGCGAACACTGGCGTTGGTGGTGGACGAAGTGGCACTGCAGGTCAGTCGTTTTTCGCGCGATGCCGAGTATTTTCAGCATGCGATGACGGCCCGTGCACCGGACTTCGAGCAGGTGGAAAACCTGCTGTTTCTCGATAGCCTGGCCTACGTCCATCGCTTCAATGCCACGGACCATACGACCTTGCTGCTACAGGCGCAGATCCCGGTGATCGAGCGGCTGCAACAAAGCCTGATCGAGCACGCGGAGCGCCCGGCGCTGCACCTTGCCGAGCAGTCGGTCAGCTATCGCCAGTTGCATGATCACAGCCGGGCGATCCAGCAACGGTTGCTGGCAATCCTGGAGACCCAGCCGCAGCCGTGGGTGGTGGGGATTTGCCTGGCGAAATGCGATGCGCTGTTTGCCTCGATTCTGGCGATTCTCGGCAGCGGCGCGGTGTATCTGCCGCTGGAACCGAGCCACCCACTTCAGCGCCAGCAGTACATTCTGGAAAACGCCGGGGCGGTGTTGTTGCTGCACGACGGCGAACATCCACTGAGCGGTTCGATGCCGGGGCTGGATGTCTGTTGCATCGAACGCACTGACGTCGATCTGTCGCTACCGCTGATGCGTCGTCGACCCCAGCTCGATGCACCATGCATGGCGCTCTACACCTCGGGCACCACCGGGCATCCGAAGGGTGTGCTGCTGAGTCAGGCGAACCTCGCGCACTTCACCGCGTGGTACGCCGACTATGTGCAATTGCATGCAGAGAGCCGGGTGTTGCAGTTCTCGTCGCTGAGTTTTGACTCGTCGCTGATCGACATTTTCCCGACCTTGCTCAAAGGCGCGGAACTGGTGGTGCCCGACGACACCCAGCGCCGCGATCCGCTGCAACTGGTGGCACTGATCCGCCGTCGGCAACTGACCCATGCGTTCCTGCCGCCGGCGCTGTTGAGCATCCTGCCGCTGGAGCAACTGCAAAGCGTCGGCCAGATCATGACCGGCGGCGATGTCTGCGAGCCGTTCGTGATCGAACAACTGACGCGCCAGGGCAAACTGCACAACCTCTACGGCCCCACCGAAGCCACAGTGCTGATCACTGCGCGGCAACTGCAACCGGGTGACAGCAATCGCACCCTCGGCGGGCCGATTGCCAACAGTCAGGTGCTGATTCTCGACGACGATTTGCATCCGGTACCGGAGCAAACGATGGGCGAACTGTTCATCGTCGGCCCCGGCGTGTGCCTGGGTTACCTGAACAATCCGCAGCAGACGGCGGAGCGCTATCTGGACCTGGAATTGCCGGACGGCCAGCGCCTGCGTGCCTACCGCAGCGGCGATATGGCCAAGTGGGGCGAAGACGGCATAGAGCTGTGCGGGCGCCGCGACAATCAGGTGAAGATCCGCGGCTTCCGGGTCGAGCCGGAGGAGATCGAGCGCTGCCTGCGCGAGAGTCAGTTGTATCGGCAAATCGCGGTGGTGATCGACAGTCAGCGGCGGATTCTGGCATTCCTCGCCCAACCGCAATCGGATGCCGCGCGCGACGCGTTGAAAGCACATGCGCAGCAGTTTTTGCCCGACTACATGCAGCCGGTGGCGTGGACGGAACTGGCGAACATGCCGTTCGCCGCCAACGGCAAAGTCGATCGCAAGGCCTTGCTGGAACTGCCGGTCAGCGTGCAGGACAGCGGCCCGAAATGCCTGCCGACCAATGCCGACGAAGCACTGCTGCTGGAAATCTGGGGCGAGTTGCTGGAGCTGCCGACCAGCGACATTTCCACCGACGAAAGCTTCTTCAATCTCGGCGGTCACTCGATTCTGCTGTCGCGCATGCTCCTGCGTCTGCGGGAGGAGTTCGGTCGCAGTATTTCGATCAACCGCTTCATCGAATTGCCGACCATTACCAAGCTCGCCACGCTGGTACGGGGCACCGATGACAGCGCGGTGCTCAGCGCCCAGGCGATGGCCGACGCCGAGCGAGCCCTGGACATCGAGCCGTTGCCGATCAGTCGCATGGGCGATGTTCACAAGGTGATTGTCACCGGCGCCAACAGTTTTGTCGGTGTGCACATCGTCGAGGCGCTACTGGGATGGGGCGCCGGCGAAGTGGCGTGTCTGGTGCGCGATGGCGGCGGGCAAACGGCGGCGCAGCGCTTTGCCCAAGCCCTGCGAGAGAACCGGCTGGAGCATCTGGACCTGAGTCGGGTGCGGGTCTATTCGGCGGACATCACCCGGCCGCAACTGGGCCTGGCCGATGGGGATTTCGAGCGACTGAATCGCGAGTTCGGCGCGCTGGTGCACAACGCGGCCAACGTCAATCACGTGCTCGATTACGAGTCGTTGGCGGCGGACAACGTCGAGCCGATTTTCGAACTGCTGCGGCTGTGCGAAGGGCGCAGCAAGAAGGTGTTCAATTTCGTCTCGACACTGTCCGCCTCCAGCACCGTCGACGACGCAGGCCGGGTGCTGGAATTGCCCGCCGCACCGACGCCGCCGATCTACATCCGCAACGGCTACAACCTGTCGAAATGGGTCGGCGAACGCATCCTGGAACGGGCGCGGGAGCGTGGGGTTCGGGTCAATCTGTATCGGCCCGGCAACATCAGTTTCAACAGCCTCAGCGGTGTCTGCCAGCCGCACAAGAACCGTTTGATGCTGATGCTCAAGGGCTCGATCCAGCTCGGTCAGGTACCCGCCTTCGCGCTGAATTTCGACCTGATGCCAGTGGATTTTCTCGCCCGTTTCATCGCCTTCCACGCCAGCCGTTATTCGGCCGAACGGGCGGTGTTCAACCTGCACAACCCGGAGCCTCTGAGCTGGGATGCCTATGTCGCGTCGTTCCGCGAAACCGGCAGCGAGTTTTCGCTGGTCAGCGTCGCCGACTGGCAGCAGCAACTGGAGCGGGTCGATGCCGACAACGCGCTGTTCGGCGTACTCGGTTTCTACCTCAACGGCTTCGAGGAAGACATCGGCGACATCTCTCTGATCGGCCACGCCAACGCCCAGGCCGGCGTGCAGCAGATGGGCGCGCATTACCCGGAAAAATCCCCGGCGCTGCTGCGTCGCGGCTGCGACTACCTGAAAGAAATCAACTTCATCTGACTCATCAACCAAGGAGCAACACCATGAGCAATCTTCAACCCGACACCCTGATCAAAAACCCTCACGGCTGCCACGTCGTATCTTCGGTGGAAGTGCCGGTGGACGCCAGGCAAGTGTGGGCAGTGGTCGGTAAATTCGACGGTTTCGACCGTTTCATTCCGGCCCTGTCACACATCGAAATGACCGGCGATGGCGTGTCTTCGTTGCGCAAAAAGTTCTTCAAGGATGGCAACGTGGTGGTCGAGCAACTCAACTCCCGGGACGACCAAGCGTTGAGCATGACCTGGACCACGATCTACAACACGCTGGGCGTGGCCAATCTGTGGGCGGCGATGAATGTGGAGTCGCTGGGCGCAGGCAAGTCGCGAGCGACCTGGACGATCATCGCCGAGCCGGCCAGCGGCTGCCCCGAGGCAATGCCGGGGTTCAAGGATTTCGTGCAGGGGTTTGCCGATGATGCGATGGGGAATGTGCTGAAGCTGTTTATTTAGGCTTCAGCTCTGCGGTGATTGAGCCACCGCTATCGCTGGCAAGCCAGCTCCCACGGGTTCCAGGTCGCTCACAAATGTTGTGTGCGCCAGAAATCCTGTGTGAGCGGGCTTGCCCGCGATGAACGATAACGCGGTCTGACGTGATGTCAGATCTTGAAGCTGTCGACCAGCTGTTTCAAACGATTGGCCTGCTGCGACAACGCATCGCAATCCTTCAACGTTTCATTGAGGTTGGCCACGCTCTGCTGGTTCAGCAGGTTGATCTGGTTGACGTCGACGTTGAGGGTTTCCACCACGGCGGTCTGCTCTTCGGTAGCCGCTGCCACCGACTGGTTCATGCCGTCGATTTCACCGATGCGCTGGGTCACGCTGACCAGCCGCAGACCGGCCTGGTTCGCCACTTCAACGCTCTCTTCGCTGGACGCCTGACTGGCGTTCATGGTGCTCACCGCTTCACGGGAGCCGACCTGCAGCGAGGTGATCATCTTGTGGATTTCTTCCGCCGATTCCTGGGTGCGGTGAGCGAGGTTGCGCACTTCGTCCGCCACCACCGCAAACCCGCGTCCGGCTTCACCGGCACGGGCCGCTTCGATAGCCGCATTGAGCGCCAGCAGGTTGGTCTGTTGGGAGATGCCTTTGATCACATCGAGAATGTGGCCGATGTTGTCGGTGCTCGCGTTCAGGGTTTCGATCTGGGTGCACGACAGACTGATCTTCTGCGACAGCTCGGTCATGGCCTGAATCGTCTGCTCGACCACCTGACGACCATCCTCAGCCTGTTCGCTCGCGCCGCTGGCGTGTTGCGAAGCATCGGCGGCGTTGCGGGCGATTTCCTGGGTGGCGGCACCCAGCTGATTGATCGCAGCAGCGACGCTGTTGGTGCGCGCGCTTTGCTCGTCCGAACCGATGATCGAGGCGTTGGACGATGCCATCACCCGTTGCGACAGGTCGTGTACGTGACGGGTCGCGGAAGACACTTCGGAAATGGAGGCGTGAATCCGCTCCACGAACTGATTGAACGAACTGCCCAGCTCACCGAACTCGTCCTTGCTTTCCACCACCAGACGGCGGGTCAGGTCACCTTCACCCTGGGCGATGTCCTGCATCGCGCGGCCCATGGTGATCAGCGGACGCATCAGGACGGTGATCAACAGGCTCAGGAACACCGCAATCGCGCCCACGGCGACGAACATCGCAATCACCGCCGAGGTACGGAACTGGCTGAGTGCGGCGTAGGCCTTGTCGCGGTCGATCGACAGGCCGATGTACCACTCGGCATTCGGCAGACCGGTCACCGGGGTGAACGACAGGATGCGTTCCTGGCCGTTGAGCACCACGTTCTGATTGCCCTTCTCGATGCGCACACCGGCGTTCGGGTAGATGTCCTTGAGGTTCTTCATCACCTGATCTTTGTCCGGGCTGACAATCACCTGACCGTCACCGCTGACCAGGAACGCGTGGCCCAGGCCGCCGAAGTCCACCGAGTTGATGATCTTCACCAGGGTTTCCAGGCTCAGGTCACCGCCCACTACGCCGAGCAGCTCGCCGTTCTTTTTCACGGGCATGGCGATGGTCACCACCAGACCGCCAACGGCAGCCATGTATGGCGGGGTCAGCATGGTCTGGTCAGCGGCCACGGCCTGCTTGTACCAAGGACGCTGACGCGGATCGTAGCCGTCCGGCATCTTCGCGTCAGGGCGCTGGGTGAACACACCGTTGGCCTGACCGACGTAGGTGAACTGAAAGTTCGAGGTGAAGGCCGGTTGATCGACCAGCCCCGGGAAGTCGGCATTCTTGCCTTGATGAGCGACGTTCTGCGCGAGGTTTTCCAGTACCAGAATCCGCCCGCTCATCCAGTTCTGCACACTGCTGGCGGTCAGGTCACCGGCCTGCTGGACCGAGGACTGGAGGTTTTGGCGAATGGTATTTCGCTGCAGATAGTCGTTGTACAAAGTAAACAGCGCGAACGCCAGGACCACGACGCCGGAGGCGGCCAGCAGGATTTTATGGCTGAACTTGAGATTCATTTCATGGGACTTCTTATGCGAAAAGTGGGGATGCGTTCCGTATGCAACATTCCATGTACAGCGCAGGCAGCGTTCTGATGGCTGCTCTACTTTGGTGCACGCATGTCTCACCAGTCTGTCGGCACGATTCGGAGAAAACTTAGCGTTTTGTAGGAAATGGACGGCATTTCTGCCAGTTCCCGCCGAACGGCGTGCCAGAGCGTTCGCCTGTCATTTTTTGATGACGGTTTTGCAGCGCCGGTTGCAAATTCTGTAACCCTTGATGACAATGCGACTAATTATCATTTGTGACGTTCGGGCTGTCGCGTTCATGTCCTCACCTGAGTTTGCAGTACAGGCGCTTTACAGTAGTCATCACGGCTGGCTCAACGGCTGGTTGCGCGCGCGGCTGGGCAATGCCGCCGATGCGGCGGATCTGGCTCAGGACACCTTCGTTCGCCTGCTGCAACGCACCGAGCGTCTGGAGCTCAAGGCACCCCGCGCATTTTTGCGTACGGTTGCCCGGGGTCTGGTGATCGATCATTGGCGCCGTGAAGAAATTGAACGCGCCTATCTGGAAACCATCGCCCACTTGCCTGAAGCCGAAACACCGAGTGCCGAAGCCCGCGCCTTGGTGATCGAATTGCTCGAAGGCATCGCACGCATGCTTGAAGGCTTGAAGCCGAAAGTGCGTCAGGCATTTCTGCTGGCGCAGTGCGAAGGTTTGACCCACAGGCAGATTGCCGAGCGGATGGGCCTGTCCCTGCGCTCCGTAGAACGCTACGTCGCCGATGCCCTGTTTCACTGCTATGTGCTGCGGTATGAAAGCTGATGCCGGTGGATAACCCCTCGCTTGGCCGTCGTGCCGAGCCACCGCAGCAGGTGGTCCGACAGGCCATTCACTGGCTCCTGCGCCTGCGCAACAACCATGGCAACCCGCGCCTGAATCGCCAGTGCGAACAATGGCGCGCCGAACACCATGATCATGAACTGGCCTGGCAACGGGTGCAGTCTCTGCAAGCTGAACTGAACCACAATTTGCGCGCCGTACCCGGCGCCCAGGTGGCGTTCAACACGCTGGAAAACAGTGCGCAGGGGTTGGGACGACGTCAGGCGTTGAAGCTATTGTCCGGCGCTTTGCTGGTGGGCTCGGCGGGATGGCTGGCCAGAGACACTTCCGTCTGGCAACAGTGGAGCGCCGACTACGCCACCGCCACCGGCGAGCGCCGTGGCTACCAGTTGCCGGACGGCACGCGGATCGAACTCAACACTGCCAGCAGCGTGGATCTCGACTACACCGCACAACAACGGCTGATCAAACTGACCCGAGGCGAAATCGTCGTCACCTGCGGCGGTGCCGATGAAGGTGCGCCGTTTGACCGACCGCTGCGGGTGCAGAGCCGTCATGGCACTTACGAGCCGTTCAAGGCGCGATTCATTCTGCGCGAGGAAGAGGGTTGCACGCGCCTGAGCGTCACCAGTGGCCGGGTTGCAATTCACTCCGCTGGCAATTCGGCAGAGGTCATCGCCGGTCAGAGCTATCTGATCGATCACCATCAAATTCGCCCCGCGCCACCCTCGGACATGGACGCTGGAGCCTGGGTCGACGGGTTGATCGTGACTCGCAACATGCGGCTGGGTGACTTCGTCAGCGAAGTCGGCCGTTATCGTCAGGGGTTTCTGAGCTGCGCGTCGGACATTGCGGATCTACGCCTGTCCGGCGTATTCCGCCTTGCGGACACCGACAAGCTGCTGGCGGTCCTGCCGCAGACCCTGCCGGTGCAATTGCGTTATCGCACCCGCTGGTGGGTGACACTGGAGTCTGTGGCCTGAAATTATTTTGGCGGGTTTTCGTGGCAAGTCCGGCTTAGTCAGTAAGCACTTCAACTCAGCCTTCGCGACTGCCTACGGAAACCTACAATGACTGCGCGCGTTACCTGTAAGAACCCTCTGAATTTCTCTTCCGAATCCGGCCTGTTGCGTCATGCCGTCCGGGCGGCGCTGTTTTCTACCGCACTGGGTGTTGGCGTGTTGCCGAGCCTGAGCATGGGGGCCAATGCCAGCGAGATCAGCAACCACCGCTACAACATCGCCGCCGGACCATTGGGCGATGCACTCAATCAGTTCGCGCGTCAGGCAAACATCACTTTGTCGATGACGCCTCAGCAGACCCAGGGCCGACAATCACCCGGCGTACAGGGCGAGTATTCGACCGATCAGGCGCTGAGTCATCTGCTCGGTGGTTCGGGTCTGGAAGCGATCAGCCAGGACGGCAGCAGTTATGTATTGCGCTCCGTCGCAGAAACCGAAGCGCTGGCCCTGCCGACCACCGACATCAAAGGCTTCGCCCTCGGCAACGCGTTGGGCAGCATGGACGGCTACAACGCGACGCACAGCCAGATCGCCACCAAAACCAGTACTGCGCTGCTGGAAACTTCGCAAAGCGTGTCCGTCGTCACTCGCGAGCAAATGGATGACCAGGGATCCCAAACCGTGTCCCAGGCCATGCGTTACACCCCCGGCGTGCTGACCAACCCTTACGGCGCCACGCACCGTTACGACTACGTGGCAATGCGCGGTTTCAACGACGGTTCGGTGGATAACATTTACCTCGACGGCCTCAAGTCGATGGGCGACAGCGGCACCTACAGCACGATGCAGGTCGATCCGTATTTCCTTGAGCGCGTCGATATTCTGAAAGGCCCGTCGTCAGTGCTCTACGGTCGTAGCTCGCCAGGCGGTCTGGTCGCGCTGACCAGCAAGAAGCCGCTGTACGAAGCCTATCACCAGGTACAGGCCACGATCGGCGCACAGGGCCAGCGCGGTGTCGGTTTTGACTTCAGCGGACCGGTCGATGACGACAAGCGTATCGCCTATCGTCTGACCGGATTGACGGATCAGTCCGACACGCAATTCGACCACAACAAGGAAAAGCGCTTCGCCCTCGCGCCGACCGTCAGCATCGATTTCAGCGAAGACACGTCGCTGACGCTGCAAGCGTATCTGCAACATGACCCGGATGGCGGTTACCACGGCGGTGTGCCGGCTGACGGCACGATTCATCAGCGCAACGGCCATCGCATCTCGCAGCATTTCTTCGAAGGCGAGCCAGGCATCGATGGTTACTCCCGTGATCAGCAGTCGTTCGGTTACCAGTTCGAACACCGCTTCAACGACGTCTTCACCGCGCGGCAGAATTTCCGCTACCTCGACTCCAAAGTGAACATGGATCAGGTATACGCCTATGGCTGGACGTCGCCGACCAGCAACGAACTGAATCGCTACTACACCGGCGGCGACGAGCGTCTGCACGCGTTCATCGTCGACAACATGCTGCAGGCCGAATTTTTCACCGGTGCGACCAAGCACACGGTGCTGATGGGGGCGGATTACCAGCGACGCAAAACCGTGGTCGACTGGACCAGTGGCGGCCTGGCGCCGATCAACGCGTTCAACCCGGTGTACGGCAATTCCGCTATTACGCCGTACGGCGATACCAGCTACCTGCGGCGCCTGGAGCAGACCGGCGTTTACCTGCAAGACCTGATCGAAATGGACAAGTGGCGCTTCTCGCTGGGACTGCGTCAGGACTGGGTGGAAACCTCTGACGAAAACCGCATCGCCGAAGCGGGCCGTCCGGTCGGCACCGAGATCAATGATCGACGCACCAAGCTCACCGGCCGTGCCGGCGCGCTGTATCTGTTCGATAACGGCCTCGCGCCGTACGTCAGCTATTCCGAATCGTTCAACCCGAATTCCTACGCGGACAGCGCCGGTAATCCGCTCGCACCGACCGATGGAACTCAGTGGGAAATGGGCCTGAAGTATCAGCCGCCGGGCACCGACAACCTGTTCACCGCTTCGCTGTTCCGCATCGATCAGGAGAACCTGGCGACCAAACTTCCGCAGGAAAACTTCTATCGCGCTGTAGGCGCTGTCCGCTCTCAAGGTCTGGAACTGGAAGCGCACATGCAGTTGACCGACAACTTGAAAGTCCTCGGCAGTTACACATTTACCGACATTGAATACTCGAAATCGATGATCAGCACCTTGAGCACACCGACCAATGTGATCGAAAACAAAGGCAACTCGCCGACCCAGGCGCCGCGGCACATGGCATCGCTGTGGGCCGACTACAAGTTTGACAGCGCTGCACTCGATGGGCTGCGCCTGGGTGGTGGTGTGCGTTATGTCGGATATAGCTGGGTGGATGCAGAGAACACGATGAGGGTGCCGTCCTACACATTGTTCGACGCATCGATTGGCTATGACCTCGGCAAGGTAGGTCTGAAGGGTGTCGACGTTCGCCTGAATGCAAACAATCTGACCAACGAATCCTACGTAGCCTCCTGCGCCAGTCTGGACTTCTGCTACATGGGCGAAGAGCGCAACGTCGCCGCGACGGTCAGTTATCAGTTCTGAGCCTTTGTCTTGTGCATAAAGAAGCCAGCCCCTGATTTCAGGGGCTGGCTTTGTCGTATCTGTGGGGGAATGTTCATGCGTTCGTTTCTGGTTTTATTGCACCGGTATATCGGGTTGGCCACGGCGGTTTTTCTACTGCTGGCCGGGATCACGGGGAGCCTTCTGGCGTTCAACCATGAGTTGGATGAGTGGTTGAATCCGGAGTTTTACGCAGCGTCGGCCGCGGGGGAACGTCTACCGCCAGGTGAGCTGGTTGATGCGGTGCAATCGGTACATCCGAAGTTGCAAGTCTGGTACATGGAGTACCCGAATGAGACAGGCCACACGGCATTGCTGGCGGCGGTTCCACGGAATGATCCGGCGACGGGCAAACCGTTTAAAGAACGCAATGAAGTGTTCTACCTCGACCCGGTCAGTGGCGAACAGAAAGGTCAGCGTTATTGGGGCGAGTGCTGTTTCCAGCGCGAGAACTTCGTTCCGTTCATTCTTGAGTTTCACTACAACCTGACACTGCCCGGTAACTGGGGTTTGCTGTTGATGGGGTTGGTGGCCATCGCTTGGGTAATCGATTGCTTCGTCGCCCTCTGGCTGACATTACCGAGGGGTAAACTTTTCTGGAAGAAATGGTCGAGCGCCTGGAAGATCAAGGGCGGCCATGCTTATCGACTCAACTTCGATCTGCATCGGGCGGGGGGCTTGTGGCTATGGTTGTTATTGCTGCCGATAGCCGTCAGCAGCGTGGCGATGAACCTGCCGAGCCAGGCCTTCAAACCGGTGGTGTCGTTGTTTTCTCCGATTGAACCGAGCGTCTATGAGACTCGAGGGCGAATGCCTGCCGAAGAGTTGGGGATCACCCGATTGAGTTATCAACAGGCATACGAACGGGCGCAGGAGGAGGGAAAAAGATTGGGGCTGACAGCCGCGATCGGCGAGTTGTATTACAGCTTTGAGTACAACTTCTACGGTGCGGGGTTCGGACAGCATGACACTGAGGCCCACGGTAAATCCTGGTTGTTCTTCCACGGTACTGACGGACGATTATTGGGACAAGAGATCGCAGGAGAAGGGACGTTGGGAGAGCGGTTTTATCGATTGCAGTTGCCGATACATGGGGGACGGATAATAGGCTTCAGCGGACAAGTGATGATCGCGGTATTGGGTGTTCTGATTGCGGGGTTGTCGGGAACTGGCGTCTATATCTGGTGGCGCAAATGGCAGGCTCGTCGGAGCAGCAAGGCACGCAGAGCGGTTTGAAGATCAGACTTTTATGGACTCTGAAACGACAAAACCCCTGTCTGCATTCGCAGACAGGGGTTTCGGAATTC
>NZ_JBWXMQ010000034.1:0-15800 GCF_056626735.1 Pseudomonas sp. 1
GCAGTTCTACTTCCGTACTACTGACGTGACTGGTAACTGCGAGCTGCCAGAAGGCGTTGAAATGGTAATGCCAGGTGACAACATTCAAATGACTGTTACCCTGATCAAAACCATCGCGATGGAAGATGGTCTGCGTTTCGCTATCCGTGAAGGCGGCCGTACCGTTGGTGCTGGTGTCGTTGCCAAGATCATCGAGTAAACAGTTGTAATGTCTTTTTCGGGCCGGCATAATGGTCGGCCTGATTTTGTTTTAGGTCAGTAGCTCAATTGGCAGAGCGACGGTCTCCAAAACCGTAGGTTGGGGGTTCGATTCCCTCCTGACCTGCCAGATTCACTCGGTGTTTCTGGCTTTCTTTTCACAGGATCTTCATAGATGACTCCTAAAGCTGAAGCTCAAGGCTCTCGCTTCGATTTGCTCAAGTGGCTGGTAGTAGTCGCTTTGGTAATTGTTGGCGTTGTCGGCAATCAGTATTACGCTGCTTCGCCGATCCTGTACCGTGTACTCGCATTGCTTGTCATTGCTGCTGTGGCTGCCTTTGTAGGCCTGCAGACTGCCAAGGGCAAGTCTTTCTTTGTACTGGTTAAGGAAGCTCGCACCGAGATTCGTAAAGTCGTTTGGCCAACTCGCCAAGAAACCACGCAGACCACGCTGATAGTTGTGGCTGTTGTCCTGGTTATGGCGTTGCTGTTGTGGGGGCTTGATTCCCTGCTCGGCTGGCTTGTTTCCTTGATTGTTGGCTAAGGGTGTCCCGTGGCTAAGCGTTGGTACGTTGTGCATGCTTACTCGGGTTACGAGAAGCATGTCATGCGTTCGTTAATCGAGCGCGTAAAGCTGGCTGGCATGGAAGATGGCTTCGGCGAAATTCTGGTTCCCACTGAAGAAGTGGTTGAAATGCGTAATGGCCAGAAACGCAAAAGCGAGCGCAAATTCTTCCCAGGTTATGTGCTGGTCCAGATGGATATGAACGAGGGTACTTGGCACTTGGTCAAGGACACTCCTCGGGTGATGGGTTTTATTGGCGGTACTGCTGATAAGCCGGCGCCAATCACCGATAAAGAAGCTGAGGCGATTCTGCGTCGCGTTGCCGATGGTAGCGACAAGCCGAAGCCGAAGACTCTGTTTGAGCCAGGCGAAACCGTTCGAGTCAATGACGGGCCGTTCGCTGACTTTAACGGTGTTGTCGAAGAAGTTAACTACGAAAAGAGCCGGATCCAAGTGGCAGTGCTTATTTTCGGACGCTCTACTCCGGTAGAGTTGGAGTTCAGTCAGGTCGAAAAGGTCTAACTGAACAAGCATCCCAACCCCGCAGCCCTAGGCTGTGGGGTTTTGTCGTCACTGGGATAAACGCGCAAGTAACCGGGGAGCCTTTCGAGGCGTTCGAACCCGTAATTGGAGTGCCTCATGGCCAAGAAGATTACCGCTTACATCAAGCTGCAAGTGAAGGCCGCTCAGGCTAACCCAAGCCCACCTGTTGGTCCTGCTTTGGGTCAGCACGGCGTGAACATCATGGAATTCTGCAAAGCTTTCAACGCCCGTACCCAGGGCCTGGAAGCTGGTCTGCCGACTCCAGTGATCATCACTGTCTACAGCGACCGTAGCTTCACTTTCGAAACCAAATCCACCCCTGCTTCGGTTCTGCTGAAGAAGGCGGCCGGTCTGACCAGCGGTTCCGCTCGTCCGAACACCGTTAAGGTTGGCACTGTTACCCGTGCTCAGCTGGAAGAAATCGCGAAAACCAAAAACGCGGATCTGACTGCAGCTGATATGGATGCAGCCGTGCGCACTATCGCCGGTTCTGCTCGTAGCATGGGCCTTAACGTGGAGGGTGTGTAATGGCTAAGCTGACCAAGCGCCAAAAGGCTATCGCTGAAAAAATCGAAGCGGGCAAGTCCTACAACTTCGAAGAGGCCGCAACTCTGCTGGCTTCGCTGCCAGCTGCCAAATTCGTCGAGTCGTTCGACGTAGCTGTAAACCTGGGTGTAGACCCGCGTAAATCCGACCAGGTCGTTCGTAGCGCTACTGTGCTGCCGCACGGCACTGGCAAGACTGTTCGCGTTGCTGTTTTCACCCAGGGTCCAGCTGCTGAGGCCGCTCTGGCTGCAGGCGCTGACCGTGTAGGTATGGACGAGCTGGCTGCAGAAATGAAAGGCGGCGACCTGAACTATGACGTAGTGATCGCGTCCCCGGATGCAATGCGCGTTGTAGGTCAACTGGGTCAGATCCTTGGTCCACGTGGTCTGATGCCTAACCCGAAAGTCGGCACTGTTACCCCAGACGTCGCTACCGCGGTTAAAAATGCCAAGGCTGGTCAGGTTCGTTATCGCACCGACAAAAACGGCATCATCCACACTTCCGTTGGCAAGATCGGCTTCGATGCCGTCAAGCTGAAGGAAAACGTTGAAGCTCTGATCGCTGATCTGAAGCGTATCAAGCCAGCTTCTTCGAAAGGTATCTACGTCAAGCGCGTTACCCTGAGCACCACTATGGGCCCAGGTCTGGTTATCGACCAGAGCTCGCTGGACGCTTAAGACAAAAATTGGCGCAGTTGACTGCGCCAATTGAAAGATTGGGGTCCCTGCCTGGCGGGGGCTATCCAAGACCGTAGGCGACGCAAGTCTTAAACCTCAAGCCTACGCAGATGGTGCTCCCGGTTCCTTACCGAATCAGACACCAAAACGACATTCGGTTCCGATCGAATGAAACGGTAACAAGCAGGAGTTAAACCCGTGGCAATTAATCTCGAAGACAAGAAGGCCATCGTCGCTGAAGTCAACGAGGCTGCCAAAGTCGCTCTGTCCGCTGTCGTGGTTGATGCCCGTGGCGTAACAGTAGGCGCAATGACCGGACTCCGTAAAGAGGCTCGTGAAGCTGGCGTTTACGTACGTGTTGTACGTAACACCCTGCTCAAGCGCGCTGTTGCTGACACTCCTTACAGTGTCCTCAACGACGTGTTCACCGGCCCGACCCTGATTGCATTCTCCAACGAACACCCGGGCGCTGCTGCTCGTCTGTTCAAGGAATTTGCCAAGGGTCAGGATAAGTTCGAGATCAAGGCAGCTTCGTTCGAGGGCAAGTTCCTCGCAGCGAATGAGATCGACGTGCTGGCAAGCCTGCCAACTCGCGACGAAGCTATTGCGAAACTGATGAGCGTGATTCAAGGCGCTACCAGCAAGCTGGCTCGTACTCTGGCGGCAATTCGCGATCAGAAAGAAGCAGCTGCAGCCTGAGGCTGAGCGTTTCCACTCTCGCGTATTTTTGTTTATTTCGACGGCCGTACAGGCTGTCCACCAAATCAGGAATTGAGTCATGTCTCTGACTAACGAACAAATCATCGAAGCAATCGGCCAGAAAACCGTTCTGGAAGTTGTTGAGCTGATCAAAGCAATGGAAGAAACCTTCGGCGTGACCGCTGCTGTTGCTGCTGCTGGTCCAGCTGCTGCTGCCGCTGTTGTTGAAGAGCAAACCGAGTTCAACGTTGTTCTGGTTGAAGCCGGCGACAAGAAAGTAAACGTGATCAAGGCAGTTCGTGAACTGACCGGTCTGGGCCTGAAAGAAGCCAAAGAGAAAGTCGACGGCGCTCCTCAGGTTGTAGCTGAAGGCGTTTCGAAAGAAGCTGCTGAAGACGCTAAGAAGAAGCTGGAAGAAGCAGGCGCTAAAGTCGAGCTGAAGTAAGCATCGACTTTGCTCCTCCAGCCCGAGCGTCAAGCGACAGGCTGATGGCTGGTGGCTCTTGCCACCGGCCTTTTTCCGTTATTGGCAGCCGACTGGGTCGGTGCCGATAGCGAGCTGTAACCACCCGATGTGGTGGCGCAAACCATGGGGTTTGCACGATTTTCTGGCTGCTCCCGTCGGGAGGGGCCAAACAAGCAGGTGACCAAGCTGGGGAACGCTGATGGCTTACTCATATACTGAGAAAAAACGTATCCGCAAGGACTTTAGCAAGTTGCCGGACGTCATGGATGTGCCTTACCTCCTGGCCATCCAGCTGGATTCGTATCGTGAATTCTTGCAAGCGGGAGCGACTAAAGATCAGTTCCGCGACGTGGGCCTGCATGCGGCCTTCAAATCCGTTTTCCCGATCATCAGCTACTCCGGCAATGCTGCGCTGGAGTACGTCGGTTATCGCCTGGGCGAACCGGCATTTGATGTCAAAGAATGCGTATTGCGCGGTGTAACTTTCGCCGTACCTTTGCGGGTAAAAGTGCGCCTGATCATTTTCGACAAAGAATCGTCGAACAAAGCGATCAAGGACATCAAAGAGCAAGAAGTCTACATGGGCGAAATCCCATTGATGACTGAGAACGGTACCTTCGTAATCAACGGTACCGAGCGTGTTATCGTTTCCCAGCTGCACCGTTCCCCGGGCGTGTTCTTCGACCACGACCGTGGCAAGACGCACAGCTCCGGCAAACTGCTGTACTCCGCGCGCATCATTCCTTACCGCGGTTCGTGGCTGGATTTCGAGTTCGACCCGAAAGACTGCGTATTCGTGCGTATCGACCGTCGTCGCAAGCTGCCGGCCTCGGTACTGTTGCGCGCGCTCGGTTATACCACCGAGGAAGTACTGGACGCGTTCTACACCACCAACGTATTCCACGTAAAAGGCGAAGGCCTGAGCCTGGAGCTGGTGCCCCAGCGCCTGCGTGGTGAAGTTGCGGTTCTTGATATCCAGGACGACAAAGGCAAGGTGATCGTTGAGCAGGGCCGTCGTATTACTGCCCGCCACATCAACCAGCTGGAAAAAGCCGGGATCAAAGAGCTGGACGTGCCTCTGGATTACGTTCTGGGTCGTACCACCGCCAAGGCCATCGTGCATCCGGCTACAGGTGAAATCCTGGCAGAGTGCAACACCGAGCTGTCGACCGAAATCCTGGCGAAAATCGCCAAGGCTGGCGTCGTACGCATCGAAACTCTGTACACCAACGATATCGACTGCGGTCCGTTCGTCTCCGACACGCTGAAGATCGATTCCACCAGCAACCAATTGGAAGCGCTGGTCGAGATCTATCGCATGATGCGTCCAGGCGAGCCGCCAACCAAAGACGCTGCCGAGACCTTGTTCAACAACCTGTTCTTCAGCCCTGAGCGTTACGACCTGTCTGCAGTCGGCCGGATGAAGTTCAACCGTCGTATCGGTCGTACCGAGATCGAAGGTTCGGGCGTGCTATGCAAGGAAGACATCGTCGCGGTACTGAAGACTCTGGTCGACATCCGTAACGGTAAAGGCATCGTCGACGACATCGACCACCTGGGTAACCGTCGTGTTCGCTGCGTGGGCGAAATGGCCGAGAACCAGTTCCGCGTTGGCCTGGTACGTGTTGAGCGTGCGGTCAAAGAGCGTCTGTCGATGGCTGAAAGCGAAGGCCTGATGCCGCAAGACCTGATCAACGCCAAGCCAGTGGCTGCGGCGGTGAAAGAGTTCTTCGGTTCCAGCCAGCTGTCGCAGTTCATGGACCAGAACAACCCGCTGTCCGAGATCACCCACAAGCGTCGTGTCTCCGCACTCGGCCCTGGCGGTCTGACTCGTGAGCGCGCGGGCTTCGAAGTCCGTGACGTACACCCGACTCACTACGGTCGTGTCTGCCCGATTGAAACGCCGGAAGGCCCGAACATCGGTCTGATCAACTCCCTGGCCGCTTACGCTCGCACCAACCAGTACGGCTTCCTCGAGAGCCCGTACCGTGTGGTGAAAGAGGGCGTTGTCACCGACGACATCGTGTTCCTGTCTGCCATTGAAGAAGCCGATCATGTGATCGCGCAGGCTTCGGCGACCATGAACGAGCAGAAAGTCCTCATCGACGAACTGGTAGCCGTACGTCACCTGAACGAATTCACCGTTAAGGCGCCGGAAGACGTCACCTTGATGGACGTTTCGCCGAAGCAGGTAGTTTCGGTTGCAGCGTCGCTGATTCCGTTCCTCGAGCACGACGACGCCAACCGTGCGTTGATGGGTTCGAACATGCAGCGTCAAGCTGTACCTACCCTGCGCGCTGACAAGCCGCTGGTCGGTACCGGCATGGAGCGTAACGTGGCTCGCGACTCCGGCGTTTGCGTCGTGGCTCGTCGTGGCGGCGTGATCGACTCCGTTGATGCCAGCCGTATCGTGGTTCGCGTTGCCGATGACGAAGTTGAAACCGGCGAAGCGGGTGTCGACATCTACAACCTGACCAAGTACACCCGCTCGAACCAGAACACCTGCATCAACCAGCGTCCGCTGGTGAGCAAGGGTGATCGTGTTCAGCGTGGTGACATCATGGCCGACGGTCCGTCCACCGACATGGGTGAACTGGCTCTGGGTCAGAACATGCGCATCGCGTTCATGGCATGGAACGGCTTCAACTTCGAAGACTCCATCTGTCTGTCCGAGCGTGTGGTTCAGGAAGACCGCTTCACCACGATCCATATCCAGGAACTGACCTGTGTGGCTCGTGACACCAAGCTTGGCCCAGAGGAAATCACTGCGGACATCCCGAACGTGGGTGAAGCTGCACTGAACAAGCTGGACGAAGCCGGTATCGTTTATGTAGGTGCCGAAGTCGGCCCGGGCGACATTCTGGTCGGTAAAGTCACTCCGAAAGGCGAGACTCAACTGACCCCGGAAGAAAAGCTGCTTCGCGCAATTTTCGGTGAGAAGGCCAGCGACGTTAAAGACACTTCCCTGCGCGTGCCGACCGGCACCAAAGGTACTGTCATCGACGTTCAGGTTTTCACCCGTGATGGCGTTGAGCGCGACAGCCGTGCCCTGTCGATCGAAAAGTCCCAGCTGGACGAGATCCGCAAGGATCTGAACGAAGAGTTCCGCATCGTTGAAGGCGCAACCTTCGAGCGTCTGCGTTCCGCTCTGGTAGGCCACAAGGCTGAAGGCGGCGCGGGTCTGAAGAAAGGCCAGGACATCACCGACGAAGTGCTCGACGGTCTCGAGCATGGTCAGTGGTTCAAGCTGCGCATGGCTGAAGATGCTCTGAACGAGCAGCTCGAGAAGGCTCAGGCCTACATCGTTGATCGTCGCCGTCTGCTGGACGACAAGTTCGAAGACAAGAAGCGCAAACTGCAGCAAGGCGATGACCTGGCTCCAGGCGTGCTGAAGATCGTCAAGGTTTACCTGGCAATCCGTCGTCGCATCCAGCCGGGCGACAAGATGGCCGGTCGTCACGGTAACAAAGGTGTGGTCTCCGTGATCATGCCGGTTGAAGACATGCCGCACGATGCCAATGGCACCCCGGTCGACGTGGTCCTCAACCCGCTGGGCGTACCTTCGCGTATGAACGTTGGTCAGATCCTTGAAACCCACCTCGGCCTCGCGGCCAAAGGTCTGGGCGAGAAGATCAACCGGATGGTCGAAGAGCAGCGCAAAGTTGCTGAACTGCGTACCTTCCTGGACGAGATCTACAACCAGATCGGCGGTCGTAACGAAGATCTGGACAGCTTCTCCGATCAGGAAATCCTGGATCTGGCGAAGAACCTGCGTGGCGGCGTTCCTATGGCCACTCCGGTGTTCGACGGTGCCAAGGAAGTTGAAATCAAGGCCATGCTGAAACTGGCGGATCTGCCAGAAAGCGGCCAGATGCAGCTGACCGACGGCCGTACCGGCAACAAGTTCGAGCGTCCAGTTACCGTTGGCTACATGTACATGCTGAAGCTGAACCACTTGGTAGACGACAAGATGCACGCGCGTTCTACCGGTTCGTACAGCCTGGTTACTCAGCAGCCGCTGGGTGGTAAGGCGCAGTTCGGTGGTCAGCGTTTCGGGGAGATGGAGGTCTGGGCACTGGAAGCATACGGTGCTGCTTACACTCTGCAAGAAATGCTCACAGTGAAGTCGGACGATGTGAACGGTCGGACCAAGATGTACAAAAACATCGTGGACGGCGATCACCGTATGGAGCCGGGCATGCCCGAGTCCTTCAACGTGTTGATCAAGGAAATTCGTTCCCTCGGCATCGATATCGATCTGGAAACCGAATAACACGTGACGCGATCGAGAGCGGGGCAGGATTGCCCGCTCTCTGCTCCGCCAGGAGGAAAGGCCTTGAAAGACCTACTGAATTTGCTGAAAAACCAGGGTCAAGTCGAAGAGTTCGACGCCATCCGTATCGGATTGGCCTCGCCTGAGATGATCCGCTCGTGGTCGTTCGGTGAAGTTAAAAAGCCGGAAACCATCAACTACCGTACGTTCAAACCCGAGCGTGACGGTCTGTTCTGCGCCAAGATCTTTGGCCCGGTAAAGGATTACGAGTGCCTGTGCGGTAAGTACAAGCGCTTGAAGCATCGTGGTGTGATCTGCGAGAAGTGCGGCGTTGAAGTTGCACTGGCCAAGGTTCGTCGTGAGCGCATGGCGCACATCGAACTGGCTTCGCCGGTTGCCCACATCTGGTTCCTGAAATCGCTGCCGTCCCGTATCGGCCTGCTGATGGACATGACCCTGCGTGATATCGAACGCGTTCTCTACTTCGAGAGCTATGTCGTTATCGACCCGGGCATGACCACTCTCGAAAAAGGTCAGCTGCTGAACGACGAGCAGTACTTCGAAGCGCTGGAAGAGTTCGGTGACGATTTCGACGCCCGCATGGGTGCCGAGGCTGTCCGCGAACTGCTGCACGCTATCGACCTGGAACATGAGATTGGCCGTCTGCGTGAAGAGATTCCGCAAACCAACTCCGAAACCAAGATCAAGAAGCTGTCCAAGCGTCTGAAGTTGATGGAAGCCTTCCAGGGTTCCGGCAACCTGCCAGAGTGGATGGTGCTGACCGTTCTGCCGGTTCTGCCGCCGGATCTGCGTCCACTGGTCCCGCTGGATGGCGGTCGTTTCGCAACTTCCGACCTCAACGATCTGTATCGTCGAGTGATCAACCGTAACAACCGTTTGAAGCGCCTGCTGGATCTGTCCGCTCCGGACATCATCGTGCGCAACGAAAAGCGTATGTTGCAGGAAGCTGTCGATGCACTGCTCGACAACGGTCGTCGTGGCCGCGCTATCACCGGTTCGAACAAGCGTCCTCTGAAATCCCTGGCTGACATGATCAAGGGTAAGCAAGGTCGTTTCCGTCAGAACTTGCTCGGTAAGCGTGTTGACTACTCCGGTCGTTCGGTAATTACCGTAGGTCCGACCCTGCGTCTGCACCAGTGCGGTCTGCCGAAGAAGATGGCTCTCGAGCTGTTCAAGCCGTTCATTTTCGGCAAGCTGGAAATGCGTGGTCTGGCGACTACCATCAAAGCGGCCAAGAAAATGGTCGAGCGCGAGCTGCCGGAAGTTTGGGACGTTCTCGCCGAAGTGATTCGCGAACACCCGGTTCTTCTCAACCGTGCACCGACCCTTCACCGTCTGGGTATCCAGGCGTTTGAACCGGTACTGATCGAAGGTAAGGCTATCCAGCTGCACCCTCTGGTCTGTGCTGCGTACAACGCCGACTTCGACGGCGACCAAATGGCCGTGCACGTACCGCTGACGCTGGAAGCCCAGCTCGAAGCGCGTGCGTTGATGATGTCGACCAACAACATTCTGTCGCCAGCAAACGGTGAGCCAATCATCGTTCCGTCGCAGGACGTTGTATTGGGTCTGTACTACATGACTCGTGAAGCGATCAACGCCAAGGGTGAAGGTCGTGTGTTCGCGGATCTGCAGGAAGTTGACCGTGTGTTCCGTGCCGGCGAAGCCGCACTGCACGCCAAGATCAAGGTTCGTATCAACGAAACCGTGAACGATCGTGACGGCAACAGCGTGGACAACACCCGTATCGTCGACACTACTGTCGGCCGTGCGCTGCTGTTCCAGGTTGTACCGAAAGGTCTGTCGTTCGACGTCGTCAACCTGCCGATGAAGAAAAAGGCGATCTCCAAGCTGATCAACCAGTGCTACCGCGTGGTTGGTCTGAAAGAGACCGTGATCTTCGCTGACCAGTTGATGTACACCGGTTTTGCCTACTCGACCATTTCCGGCGTTTCCATCGGTGTTAACGACTTCGTTATCCCGGATGAAAAAGCCCGCATCATCGGTGCTGCCACCGACGAAGTGAAAGAAATCGAGAGCCAGTACGCCTCCGGCCTGGTAACTCAGGGCGAGAAGTACAACAAAGTGATCGACCTTTGGTCGAAAGCGAACGACGAAGTCTCCAAGGCGATGATGGCCAACCTCTCGAAAGAGAAAGTCATCGACCGTCACGGCGACGAAGTCGAGCAAGAATCGTTCAACTCGATGTACATGATGGCCGACTCGGGTGCGCGGGGTTCCGCAGCACAGATTCGTCAGCTGGCCGGTATGCGTGGTCTGATGGCCAAGCCGGACGGTTCCATCATTGAAACGCCGATTACTGCGAACTTCCGTGAAGGTCTGAGCGTACTCCAGTACTTCATCTCGACTCACGGTGCTCGTAAAGGTCTGGCGGATACCGCGTTGAAAACTGCGAACTCCGGTTACCTGACTCGTCGTCTGGTAGACGTGGCGCAGGATCTGGTTGTGACCGAGATCGATTGCGGCACCGAACACGGCCTGGTAATGACTCCGCACATTGAAGGCGGTGACGTTGTAGAGCCGTTGGGTGAGCGCGTATTGGGTCGTGTCATTGCCCGTGACGTATTCAAGCCGGGTACCGAGGACGTCATCGTTCCTGCCGGCACTCTGGTAGATGAGAAGTGGGTCGAGTTCATCGAGCTGAATAGCATCGACGAAGTGATCGTGCGTTCGCCGATCAGCTGCGAAACCCGCTACGGTATCTGCGCCAAGTGCTACGGCCGTGACCTGGCTCGTGGTCACCAGGTGAACATCGGTGAGTCGGTCGGCGTTATCGCTGCCCAGTCCATCGGTGAGCCGGGTACCCAGCTGACGATGCGTACGTTCCACATCGGTGGTGCGGCAAGCCGTACTTCCGCAGCCGACAGCGTTCAGGTGAAGAATGGCGGTACCGTCCGTCTGCACAATCTGAAGCACGTTGAGCGCGTGGATGGCAACCTGGTTGCCGTGTCCCGTTCCGGTGAGCTGGCGATTGCTGACGACTTCGGTCGTGAGCGCGAGCGTTACAAGCTGCCGTACGGTGCCGTGATTTCGGTTAAAGAAGGTGACAAGGTCGACGCTGGTGCCATCGTGGCCAAGTGGGATCCGCACACTCACCCGATCGTTACCGAAATGAAAGGTACCGTGACCTACGTGGGCATGGAAGAAGGCATCACGATCAAGCGTCAGACTGACGAATTGACCGGTATGACCAACATTGAAGTACTTGATCCGAAAGATCGTCCAGCCGCCGGCAAGGACATCCGCCCTGCTGTGAAGATGGTCGACGATAACGGCAAGGATCTGCTGCTGCCAGGCACTGACGTTATTGCTCAGTACTTCCTGCCGGCCAACGCCCTGGTCGGTGTTGCGGACGGTGCGAAGATTGCGATCGGTGATGTTATCGCTCGTATCCCGCAAGAAACTTCGAAAACCCGTGACATCACCGGTGGTCTGCCGCGTGTTGCCGACCTGTTCGAGGCTCGTCGTCCGAAAGAAGCGTCGATTCTGGCTGAAGTCAGCGGCACCATCGCGTTCGGTAAAGAGACCAAGGGCAAGCGTCGTCTGGTCATCACCCCGAACGACGGTAGCGATCCGTACGAAGAGCTGATTCCGAAGTGGCGTCACCTGAACGTGTTCGAAGGCGAACAGGTAAACCGCGGCGAAGTTATCTCCGACGGTCCGAGCGATCCGCACGACATCCTGCGTCTGCTGGGTGTCAGCGCGCTGGCCAAGTACATCGTCAACGAGATCCAGGACGTTTACCGTCTGCAAGGCGTGAAGATCAACGACAAGCACATCGAGACCATCCTGCGTCAGATGCTGCGTAAAGTTGAGATCTCCGAGTCGGGCGACTCCAGCTTCATCAAGGGCGACCAGATGGAACTGACTCACGTTCTGGTAGAGAACGAGCGTCTGAATGCGGAAGACAAGTTTGTCTCCAAGTTCACCCGTGTTCTGCTGGGTATCACCAAGGCGTCGTTGTCGACCGAATCGTTCATCTCGGCGGCTTCCTTCCAGGAAACCACCCGCGTACTGACCGAGGCGGCGGTAACCGGCAAGCGCGATTACCTGCGCGGCCTGAAAGAAAACGTGGTCGTGGGTCGTCTGATCCCGGCTGGTACCGGTCTGGCTTATCACAGCGAGCGCAAGCGTCGTCGTGATGCGGACAAACCGTTGCGCGTAAGCGCCAGTGAAGTGGAAGCTGCACTGACCGAAGCGCTGAACTCGAGCGGTAACTGAGTTCTGCGAAAAATGAGCTGAGGCCCTGATCGCGCCGTTCATCGAATCGAGACAATTTGTCGAAGTTCGATGGGCGGGGAGGTCGGGGCCTTGCCTTGACTGGGGGCAAGATCCTCTTTAGACTCTTGATCCCCTAAATTTGGCGGGAATCCGTTCCTGTCATTTTGCTTTTCTTGCAAGACAATAGCGTCGCAAGACAACAGTGGAGCTAGTAGATGGCAACTATCAACCAGCTGGTACGTCAGCCGCGTAAGCGTATCGTCGAGAAATCCGACGTACCTGCGCTGCAGAACTGCCCGCAACGTCGTGGCGTATGCACCCGTGTGTACACCACTACGCCGAAAAAACCTAACTCGGCACTGCGTAAAGTATGCCGTGTGCGCCTGACCAACGGTTTCGAGGTTTCCTCGTATATCGGTGGTGAAGGCCACAACCTGCAAGAGCACAGCGTGGTTCTGATCCGTGGCGGTCGTGTAAAAGACTTGCCAGGTGTTCGTTACCACACCGTTCGCGGCTCCTTGGATACTTCCGGCGTTAAAGGCCGTAACCAGGGTCGTTCGAAGTACGGTACCAAACGTCCGAAGTAATCGGCCGTTTTGCAGATTTTTATTTTACTGAGTCGATAAGAGTAAGGTCGGGCGCGCATCCTCGCGGATCTGTCCCGAACTAACCTGAAGACCGTTTGAGGGCTTATCAATGCCAAGACGTCGCGTAGCAGCAAAGCGTGAGATTCTGGACGATCCGAAATACGGAAGCCAAATCCTCGCCAAATTCATGAACCACGTTATGGAAAGCGGCAAGAAAGCCGTTGCCGAACGTATCGTTTATGGTGCCCTGGAAACCGTTGCGGCTCGCAAGACCGGCACCGATCCCCTGGAACTCTTCGAAAAAGCACTCGACGCCATCGCTCCGCTGGTCGAAGTGAAGTCGCGCCGCGTTGGTGGTGCTACTTACCAGGTTCCGGTCGAGGTTCGTCCGTCCCGTCGTAACGCTCTGGCAATGCGCTGGTTGGTAGACTTCGCCCGCAAGCGTGGCGAGAAGTCTATGGCTCTGCGCTTGGCTGGCGAGCTGCTGGATGCTGCTGAAGGTAAAGGTGCTGCTGTTAAGAAGCGTGAAGACGTGCACCGTATGGCCGAAGCTAACAAGGCTTTCTCGCACTACCGCTTCTAATTTTAGCTTCACTAATTTTGCGAGGGCTTTATGGCTCGTACTACTGCAATCAACCGCTATCGTAACATTGGTATCTGTGCTCACGTTGACGCGGGCAAGACCACTACTACCGAGCGGATCCTGTTTTACACAGGTCTGAGCCACAAAATGGGCGAGGTGCATGATGGCGCCGCGACCACCGACTGGATGGTGCAGGAGCAGGAGCGGGGTATTACCATTACTTCCGCTGCTGTTACCACTTTCTGGAAGGGTTCCCGTGGTCAGTATGACAACTATCGCGTGAACGTTATCGATACCCCGGGTCACGTTGACTTCACAATTGAAGTAGAGCGTTCCCTGCGCGTACTTGACGGCGCTGTGGTCGTGTTCTGCGGTACCTCCGGTGTTGAGCCTCAGTCCGAAACTGTATGGCGTCAAGCCAACAAGTACGGTGTTCCACGTATTGTTTACGTGAACAAGATGGACCGTGCCGGTGCGGACTTCCTGCGCGTTGTCGGCCAGATCAAGAATCGTCTGGGTCATACTCCGGTTCCAGTACAGCTGGCCATCGGTGCAGAAGATAACTTCGAAGGTCAGGTTGATTTGATCAAGATGAAGGCTATCTACTGGAACGAAGACGACAAGGGCACTACCTATCGTGAGGAAGAAATTCCTGCGAATCTGGTAGAGCTGGCCAACGAGTGGCGCAACAACATGGTTGAGGCGGCTGCCGAAGCCAGCGAAGAACTGATGAACAAGTACCTTGAAGAAGGTGAGCTGACCGTCGAAGAGATCAAGGCAGGCCTGCGTGCGCGCACCCTGGCCAGCGAGATCGTTCCGGCTGTCTGCGGTTCGTCGTTCAAGAACAAGGGCGTTCCCCTGGTTCTCGACGCCGTTATCGACTTCCTGCCTGCTCCGACCGAGATCCCTGCGATCAAGGGTATCCACCCTGATCTGATCGACGTGCCGAAAGACGAAGTCAAACCAGAGCAGTACGACGAGCGTCACGCTGATGACGACGAGCCGTTCTCGGCGCTGGCGTTCAAGATTGCCACCGACCCGTTCGTGGGTACTCTGACCTTCGTTCGCGTTTACTCGGGCTTCTTGACCTCCGGTGACTCCGTCATCAACTCGGTCAAGGGCAAGAAAGAGCGCGTTGGTCGTATGGTTCAGATGCACGCCAACCAGCGTGAAGAGATCAAGGAAGTACGTGCGGGCGACATCGCCGCTCTGATCGGCATGAAGGACGTCACCACCGGTGATACCCTGTGCAACGCCGACAAGCCGATCATCCTCGAGCGTATGGATTTCCCTGAGCCTGTGATTTCGCTCTCCGTTGAGCCGAAAACCAAGCAGGACCAGGAAAAGATGGGTATCGCACTGGGCAAGCTGGCCCAGGAAGACCCGTCGTTCCGCGTCAAGACCGATGAAGAAACCGGTCAGACCATCATCTCCGGTATGGGTGAGCTGCACCTGGACATCCTCGTTGACCGCATGAAGCGCGAGTTCAACGTCGAGGCCAACATCGGCAAGCCGCAGGTTTCGTACCGCGAGAAGATCACCAAGTCCAACGTCGAGATCGAAGGCAAGTTCGTTCGTCAGTCGGGTGGTCGTGGTCAGTTCGGTCACTGCTGGATCCGCTTCTCCGAGCCGGATGCCGACGAAAAAGGCAACATCACCGAAGGTCTGGTTTTCACCAACGAAGTTGTTGGTGGTGTGGTTCCTAAGGAATACATTCCAGCGATTCAGAAGGGTATCGAAGAGCAGATGAAGAACGGCGTTGTTGCCGGCTATCCGCTGATCGGCCTGAAGGCTACCGTGTTTGACGGTTCCTACCATGACGTCGACTCCAACGAGATGGCGTTCAAGGTCGCTGCTTCGATGGCAACCAAGCAACTGGCCCAGAAGGGTGGTGGCGTGGTTCTCGAGCCGATCATGAAGGTGGAAGTTGTTACTCCGGAAGACTACCTGGGTGACGTGATGGGTGACCTGAACCGTCGTCGTGGTCTGGTTCAGGGCATGGAGGACTCGGTTTCCGGTCGTGTCGTTCGTGCTGAAGTTCCGCTCGGAGAGATGTTCGGTTACGCAACCGACGTTCGTTCCATGTCTCAGGGTCGCGCGAGCTACTCCATGGAATTCTCCAAATACGCCGAAGCTCCGTCGAACATCGTCGAAGCTCTCGTTAAAAAACAAGGCTGATTCAGCCCCCCTTTAGGCTAGGAGTTAATTGTCGTGGCTAAAGAAAAATTTGATCGTTCCCTACCGCACGTAAACGTTGGCACCATCGGCCACGTTGACCACGGTAAAACCACTCTGACCGCTGCTCTGACTCGCGTCTGCTCCGAAGTTTTCGGTTCGGCCGTAGTTGAATTCGACAAGATCGACAGCGCTCCAGAAGAAAAAGCTCGCGGTATCACCATT
>NZ_JBWXMQ010000035.1:0-15667 GCF_056626735.1 Pseudomonas sp. 1
CGGGCCGGGATGTCCGGTGCCGGATGGGGTAGGTGGTTCAAAGGTAAATAAAGGTGAACCACAACCCCCTACCATTTTTTTCGAGGTAGACCCGAAAACCTTGATACGAACGCATGCAATAGTAGGAAAAGGTTCAACTAAACGAGTAGAAAAGTTAGGACAAAACATGCGAACTGCCGGGTATGACAATAAGTTCCCCATCGACGTGGCAGAACACAACGGCAACCTCTATATTTTAGATGGCCACCATCGTGCAGCGGCTGCGCGGCAAACCTCAACAGACGTAATAATAAAACTAGTAACTGATATAAAAAACATAAAGGAACTCTAAACACTATCGAAGAAGTCTTAGAATCAGCAGCGAACACTGGCCATGACAGATTGGAGCATCACAGAAGAAGATGACAGAACGAGACAGCACCCTTGAAGATCTAATAACTGACTTTTTATACAAAGTAGATATCGGCACGAAATTGCTGGAGGAAAATTTTGGCACTCGAAATATTCTGAGGTTGTGGCGCTCCAATCAGATAAAACGATGCGGAAAAATAACAGATACAGTGGAATACGAACTGCACGGTGTCGGATGCGCTATCCACTTCCCTACAGAGTCTGTGGACTTCGACTACGGATCAAACAATAGAATCGACGGCTTTGATATTTGGCGCCTCTACATTTACGCCAGTGACAGACCTTTGAAATACAAAAAATACTGCGACAAAAACGAACTAGAAAAAGAATTCAACGAGTATTTGGCGTTACATAAAATAGAAAAAATGTCTGCTTCGGATAACCTGTACATCCTCAAAAAACCAGAATGATTAGGTCCAGGTGTGAATTGCCGATACTCACACCCCGGATCTGCCCAACAATTACTCATCATCATCAAAATCCTCATACTCAAGCTCGTCCTCACCCTCCATAAGCGGAACCGTCGCATCATCCATCAACGACCCCGGATCTTCATTCCCCGGATCATTGATAAACGGCAATCCGCTCGGGCCTTTTTCTTCCTTGCCTTCGGTTTCGGGAGTCATGGCGCACCTCGTCAATCGCATTCGTATACGACGTTCGAAAAGTATGGTCGCCATTCGTTCCTGCGCATGACGCGCAGGCGTAAAAAAACCCGGCATAAAACCGGGTTTCTGTAGAACCCATCACTCAACGATGACGGTTCTTGTGTTTGTACTTGTGCTTGTGCTTGTGGCCACCACCGGAATGTGACTTGCCGCCATCGTCACCCAGGTTGTTACCGACCGCACCACCCGCCGCGCCACCCAGCCCTGCGCCGATGGTCGAACCGGTGGAGCCACCGAGGCTGTTGCCGACCACTGAACCGCCTGCGGCGCCGAGGCCGCCGCCAATGGCGGCTTCCGTACGATTGCGTTTGTTCGCTCCAACGGCACTGCCGGCCGCACCGCCAACGCCAGCACCTACCGCCGCGCCGGTACTGCCACCGAGCTGGCCGCCGACCACATTGCCCAACGCGCCACCCAATCCGCCACCCACGGCGGCAGTGCCATCGCCGGCGGCCATGGCACCTTGGGCCACGAACAATCCCAAAACCAATGCGGATAATGTCAATCGCATACAGACCTCACAGGTCCCGAGTCGGGACGGTACGCCCGCGGAGGGGGCTATGTGGTATTGGAGGCGCATCCGGCAAAAACGTTCAGCAACGAAAAGGCCCGGCATGAAGCCGGGCCTTTTCAGTCACGCGTTGGCAATCAGTGACGCTTATGGCCCTTGGACAGATTGCTGCCCACCGCGCCACCGGCTGCGCCGCCCAGGCCAGCACCGATGGTGGCGCCGGTCTTGCCGCCCAGGCTGTTACCGATCACCGAACCGCCTGCCGCACCGACACCGCCGCCAATGGCCGCTTTGGTACGAGCCCCTTTCTTGGCAGCCAATGCGCTGCCGGCCGCACCCGCCACACCAGCACCAATCGCTGCACCGGTGCTGCCGCCCATTTTCTGACCAACCACGTTACCCAGAGCGCCGCCCAGACCGCCACCCAATGCGGCGGTACCGTCGCCAGCCATCGCACCTTGAGCAACCAGAAGCCCCAGAACCAGAGCAGGCAGAGTTAAACGCATGACGAAAAACCTCAACAGAAGGAATAAAAAAGGTCGCAGATTGAATGCTCTTGCCGCGTCAATGTCCAGCGTCGCAATGCGCTTGGCGCCGATTGGACAGCGAATACAGAAAAGGTTTTATGACGAGCAAAAAAAAGCCCGCTGGGGAGACGGGCTGGAGACTTGCTTTCTAACGGATGGCTTCACCCTACTAACGCAGGTGTGAAAAGTTTGTGAAAAAAACCAGACAAAATCCTCAATCGATGTAAGACGCTTCCTGACCAAGGCAGAGCATAAAAAACCCCGTTCAATGGCGAGGCGTTGCAGGATAAGGATCACTTTCTGGAGCGAGTGGTGACCTTCGGCAGGAACTTCGCCTTCGGCCCCTTGGGTGCCGTGGACTTAATCTTGCCGGTCTGCACCGGGTCCTCGCCAAACCCGGCCTGATACTCCGTCTGGCCGCAGCGCACGCAATTGTTGAATGGAAATTCAGCCCCGTCGTCTTCGATGTACGGATCAGTCATCTCATCACCCCTTTTCAAATGCGGGCCGACACCGGCAAACCCTTTTGCCTGAAAAAATATCGACCTCCAAGGCTTTTTAGACTAGCCGGTCATTCCTGGACTTGTGATTCAGATCATCTGGGGGCCGACGAATGGCCTACGGAAATTAAACACAATGACGAACCATTGGTCCCGCGCCGCTAAAAACGCTGCTGACCTACGACTTGAAAGGCACCGCGCTGCTCAAACCACAGGGCTGATTGTCAGTAAAGGGCCCATTCCATTGAATGGGCTCACATGCCTCAGCGCAACTTGACCGCCGTGCCGGTCGCAAACACCACCACCATGCCGCCCTTCCCTGCCGGCATACTGATCTCGAAATCCACCCCGACTACTGCATCCGCCTGCAAGGCCCGCGCACGCTCCTTGATCTCATCAGTCGCCTGAACACGCGCCTCCTTCAACGCCCGCTCCAGCGTCTGCGAACGCCCACCGAAAAAGTCCCGCATCCCGGCAAACATATCGCGAATCACATTCACGCCCTGCACCGACTCGGCACTGACGATATCCAGATAAGCCGTAATTTGCCGGCCTTCGATGGAGTGGGTGGTAGAAATGATCATGGAGGTCGTCCTTTTACATGCCGGAAATAGCCGCGATTGTAATGCCCTGGCAAAAGGAAGCCGAATCCGTCTCTGTGACCAAAAAATGCCGGCGCCAGAATGCACAAAACCCCTGGTTTCCATAGAAACCAGGGGTTTTGTTTACATCGAATTTGGCGGTGAAGGAGAGATTCGAACTCTCGATACAGTTTCCTGTATACACACTTTCCAGGCGTGCTCCTTAAGCCACTCGGACACTTCACCGTATCTCTTCAAACATGTTCTGTCTGTCGAGGCGCGCTAATGTAGTCGAAAGCTTTTCTGATGGCAAACTTTTTTTCAGAATTTTCATGCGGTTAAGAGAAAAAGTCGTTACCCCCCTCAAGGAACGATGACGATCCGGCCAATCTCCGGTGAGCGCAGCCCTTCTATATGGGCGCGAATGCGTCAGCCACGCGTCGTGTCAGTCGGCAAACAGTGACTGGCGGGTCAGTCACAGTGCTTTACCTGACCGGCGACGGTGGGTAACGTCTGCCCATCTTTCTTATAAGGAATTACGCCATGAGCGACCTGATTGCCTACCACCTCGAAGACGGTATCGCGACCATGACCCTGAGCAACGGCAAGGTCAACGCCATTTCCCCGGACGTGATCGCAGCCTTCAACGCGGCGCTGGATCAGGCAGTGGCGGATCGTGCCGTCGTGATCATCACCGGTCAGCCGGGCATTCTCTCTGGCGGCTATGACCTGAAAGTGATGACTGCCGGCCCTAAGGAAGCGGTGTCGCTGGTGACCGCCGGTTCCACCCTGGCCCGCCGCCTGTTGTCGCACCCGTTCCCGGTGATCGTTGCGTGCCCGGGACATGCCGTGGCCAAAGGTGCGTTCATTCTGTTGTCCGCCGATTATCGGATCGGTGTCGACGGTCCGTTCAGCATTGGTCTGAATGAAGTGCAGATCGGCATGACCATGCACCACGCCGGCATCGAGCTGGCCCGTGATCGCCTGCGTCGCTCGGCTTTCCACCGTTCGGTGATCAACGGCGAGATGTTTGATCCGCAAAGCGCAGTGGATGCCGGTTTCCTCGACAAAGTGGTTTCTGCCGAGGAACTGCAAGGTGCCGCCCTCGCCGCCGCGCGTCAGCTGAAGAAGATCAACATGACTGCGCACAAGAACACCAAGTTGAAGGTGCGCAAGGCGCTGCTGGAAACTCTGGACAACGCGATCATCCAGGATCAGGAGCATCTGGGCTGATACCCGGCTCGCCCCGATTCAGAAAAGCCCGACCGTCGTGTCGGGCTTTTTCTTGCACGCTCTGTTGAAAACTCGGCAGCAGCTCTAGGACGCCTCTGACCAACAAGTCGGAAACATGCGCTTAAACATCGCCCATCTCCGGACTCTTTAGCGGCAATTGCCGAAAACAGTGCACATCCGTACACTGCGCCACCTTTTGTCCCGATGGGCCTGAAAATGCTGTTTGTGTTTCGTATGTTATTGATGAGCCTGCACTTTATTCTTGCGGGGATACTCGGAGTGATCCTCGGGCTGTGCCGGCCATTCAATCCGGACAACAGTCGCCTGTGTGCCCGCCTCTATGCACTGCCGGCCATGTGCATTTTGCGTCTGCGGGTGAAGGCCGATGTGGGCCCATTGATGAACAAACCCGACAGCTGCGTGATCATTGCCAACCACCAGTCCAACTACGACCTGTTCGTGTTCGGTAACGTGGTGCCGCGTCGTACGGTGTGCATCGGCAAAAAAAGCCTGAAGTGGGTGCCGCTGTTCGGGCAGCTGTTCTGGCTGGCGGGCAATGTGTTGATTGATCGCGGGAACGCGCACAAGGCGCGCCGGTCGATGCTGACCACCACTGACACCTTGCAGCACAAGGACACCTCGATCTGGGTCTTCCCGGAAGGCACTCGCAACCTGGGTGAGGAAATGCTGCCGTTCAAGAAAGGTGCATTCCAGATGGCCATCGCCGCCGGAGTGCCGATCGTTCCGGTGTGTGTCAGCAGCTACATCAAGCACATGCGCCTGAACCGCTGGCACAGCGGGAAAATTCTCATACGCTCGCTGCCGGCCATTCCTACCGCCGGACTGACCATGGACGACATGCCCATGCTCATCAGCCAGTGCCGCGAGCAGATGCGCGAGTGCATCGATGCAATGGATCGGCAACTGCAAGCCGCATAAAAAAGAAGCCCGCCCCGTGCGGGTTTTCTTTTGCCCGGTGAACTGTGCAGATTTCACTGACTCTCAAGCAGCGACATGGCTAAGCTGAAGTCATGTCTCCCCTGCCATCTGTCAAGAAGAAGTGAATCACCACCATGGGTCGAGTTGTTGCTGCTGCGGTTTACAGCGCCGGTAAGAAAGTCACCAATATTTCCCTCGACGAAGGCGCGGCCTGGGCCGCAAAGACCGGCCACTTCGTCTGGATCGGCCTCGAAGAGCCGAACGCTCAGGAACTGTCCAACCTGCAACGCCAGTTCAACCTGCACGAACTGGCCATTGAAGACGCCCTGGAAAAGCACAGCCGGCCGAAGCTGGAAACCTTTGGCGACGCGCTATTCATCGTCACCTACTCGCCGGTGCGCGAACACGGAATTCTGCAGTTCATCGAAACCCACATCTTCGCCGGCAAGGGCTACATCATCACCGCCCGCAACGGTCATTCGGCGTCCTACGCCCACGTCCGCCAACGCTGTGAGGCGCGGCCACTGTTGCTGGAACACGGGGAAGATTTCGTACTGTATGCGCTGCTGGATTTCGTCATCGAAAACTATCAGCCGGTGGGTGAAGCGATCCACGCCGAGATCGATGAACTGGAGCGCAACGTGTTGTGCAGCGCACTGAATGAGCACGACATCCAGAAGCTTCACGGCCTGCGTCGCGATGTCCTGCGTTTGCGTCGATACGCCGCGCCGATGGTGGAAATCGGCGAGGAACTGCAGAAGCTGAGCTTCCCCTTCATCGACAAGAACATGCGCCCGTACTTTCGCGACGTACAGATCCACGTGAACCGGCAAATGGAAGATCTGACCACCCTGGCCGACATCGCCAGCCAGACCATCGAAATCGGCGTGCTGCTGGAAGCGTCACGCCAGAGCGTCGTGCAGCGTAAATTCGCTGCGTGGGCGGCGATTCTGGCGTTCCCGACAGCGGTGGCCGGGATTTACGGGATGAACTTCCAGAACATGCCGGAGCTGAGCTGGCATTACGGCTATTTCGGCGTGCTGGGATTTATCACGGTCGGCTGCGTGAGCCTGTGGGCAAGCTTCAAGAAATCCGGCTGGCTATAAGAAAAAACGCCCCCGTTGCAAGGCACGAGGGCGTCAGGGCTCAAGCAGCGGTCGGTTTGTGCGCCACGAAGCGCATCATCCATTCCGCCACGGTGGTGCCGTGGTGCTGATGTTCTAGACTGGCCACGCCCTTGCTGTAGACCTGCTCGCCCAGCGCTTCCTGACGCAGATCCAGCAGCGCTCGCGAATAGTCGTGAATGAATTCCGGATGTCCCTGGAAGCACAGCACCTGATCGTTGATGTGGTACGCCGCGTACGGGCAGAAATCGCTGGAAGCAATCACCGTTGCGTTCTCCGGCAGCGCCGTCACCTGATCCTGGTGGCTGATCAAAAGCGTCAGCTCTTCGCGCACCGGGCTCATCCACGGTGCCTTGGCCGCCAGTTTGTAATTGTGAATGCCGACGCCCCAACCTTGCGTAGCACGCTCGCTCTTGCCGCCCAGCAGCAGTGCCAGCAACTGATGGCCGAAGCACACGCCCAGCAGTTTGTCGCCGCGCTCATAACGGGTCAGGAGGTATTGCTTGAGTGTCTGGATCCACGGATCGGTACCAAACGAGTCGGCCTTGCTGCCGGTCACCAGGTAAGCATCGAAGGTCAGGTCATCACTCGGATAATCGCCCTGCATCACGTTGTAGACCGTGAACTCGGCGGCGATCGGTTGTTGCGAGAACAGGCGCTGGAACATCTGCCCGTAACCCTGATATTGATCGACCAGTTCCGGACGCAGGATGTCGGTTTCCAGAATGCAGATGCGTAGCGACATAAAAAATACCTGACACGTGATGGGAATAATGCACACCCCAGAGCCTGCCTTGAAACCACCCGGCAAGGCAAGCCCCGAAATGCGTTCCCAAACCGTTAGAACAACGCGCCTTTCGCAGCCTTCTCCAGCAGCAGCGCTGGCGGTGCGAAACGCTCACCGTACTGTTCCGCCAGGTACTGCGCCCGCGCGACAAAGTCCTTCACCCCGTATTGGTTGATGAACTGCAGCGCACCGCCCGTCCATGCCGCGAAGCCGATACCGAAAATCGAGCCGACGTTCGCATCCGCCGTCGACGTCAGCACGCCCTCCTCCACGCAACGTACGGTTTCAATCGCCTGCACGAACAGCAGTCGATCACGCACGTCCTTCGGCGAAATCTGCCCGTCGGCTTTCTCGAAGCGGGTTTTCAGTTCGGGCCACAGATGCTTCTGCCCACCCGACGGGTACTCATAAAAACCGCCTCCCGCGGCCTTGCCCGGCCGCTTGTATTCGTTGAGCAGCAAGTCAATCACGGCAAACGCCGGGTGCTCAATCAGCGGTTTCCCTTCTGCTTGAAGGTCTTTGGCCGTTTGTTGACGGATATGGCTCATCAGGCTGAGGGAAACTTCGTCAGAGATCGCCAGCGGCCCGACAGGCATGCCGGCCTTGCGCGCTTCGGTCTCGATCATCGGCGCACTGACGCCCTCACCCAGCATCGCAATGCCTTCATTGATGAAGGTGCCGAATACTCGCGAAGTGAAGAAGCCGCGACTGTCGTTGACCACAATCGGGGTTTTCTTGATTTGCAGTACGAAATCGAACCCGCGTGCGAGGGTTTCGTCGCTGGTTTGCGCGCCTTTGATGATTTCCACCAACGGCATTTTTTCCACCGGGCTGAAGAAGTGCAGGCCGATGAACTTGCCTTGATCCGGTACTGCGGTCGCCAAACCAGTGATTGGCAAGGTAGAGGTGTTGGAAGCAATCACCGCGTCGGCGCCGACCACTTGCTGCGCCGCTGCCGAGACCTTGGCCTTGAGTTGACGATCCTCGAACACCGCCTCGATGATCAGATCGCAGCCTGCCAGATCGGTATCGCTTTCAGTGGTCTGGATACGCGCCAGCACCGCTTCACGCTGCTGCGCAGTCATCTGCCCGCGAGCGACTTTCTTGTCCAGCAATGCTGCCGAATGCGCTTTGCCCTTTTCCGCAGCCGCAAGGTTGATGTCCTTGAGCACCACGTCGATCCCGGCCGATGCGCTGACATAGGCGATCCCGGCGCCCATCATGCCCGCGCCGAGTACGCCCACGCGTTTCGTCACATAAGGCGCAAAACCCTGCGGACGTGAACCGCCGGCATTGATTTCATTAAGCTGGAACCAGAACGTGCCGATCAGGTTTTTCGAGATCTGGCCGGTGGTCAGTTCCGTGAAATAGCGGGTTTCGATCAGGTGCGCCGTGTCGAAATCCACCTGCGCGCCCTCCACCGCCGCGCACAGAATCTTCTCCGGCGCCGGCAACGTACCCTGGGTTTTGGTGCGCAGGATCGACGGCGCAATCGCCAGCATCTGCGCGACTTTCGGGTTGGATGGCGTACCGCCGGGAATCTGATAGCCCTTCACGTCCCAACGCTGCACCGCCGCAGGATTGGCCAGGATCCAGGCCCGGGCCTTGGCCAACAGCTCATCGCGATCCGCCGCCAACTCATCGATCAGTCCCGCCTGCAACGCCTGCTGTGGACGGACTTTCTTGCCTTCGAGCAGATATGGCAGAGCCTTTTCAATACCGAGCATGCGCACCATGCGCACCACGCCACCGCCGCCCGGCAATAGCCCGAGGGTCACTTCCGGCAAACCGAGCTGTACCGACGCATCGTCCAGGGCCACGCGGTGGTGGCAGGCCAGGCAGATTTCCCAGCCGCCGCCGAGCGCCGCGCCGTTGATCGCCGCGACCACCGGTTTGCCGAGGGTTTCCAGGGTGCGCAACTGACCCTTGAGGGTCAGCACCATGTCGTAGAAAGCCTTGGCTTCAGGCTTGCCAACCTTGATCAGTTCATTCAGGTCGCCACCGGCGAAGAAGGTTTTCTTGGCCGACGTGATGATCACCCCGGCGATGTCATCTTTTTCCGCCTGCAATCGGGCGACGCTTTCGGCCATGGCCTCGCGGTACACCGCGTTCATGGTGTTGGCGCTCTGGCCCGGCATGTCGATGGTCAGGAGGACGATGCCGTCCTGGCCTTTTTCGTAACGAATGGCTTGGGTCATGACAGGATTCCTTGGGGTCAGAGGCGTTCGATGATGGTCGCGATACCCATGCCGCCGCCGACGCACAGCGTCGCGAGGCCGTAGCGCAGGCGTCGGGCTTCCAGTTCATCGAGCAAGGTGCCGAGGATCGCGCAACCGGTGGCCCCCAACGGGTGGCCCATGGCGATCGAGCCGCCATTGACGTTGACCTTGTCCGGGTCGACAGCCATGTCCTTGATGAACTTCAGCACCACCGAGGCAAACGCCTCGTTGACCTCGAACAGGTCGATGTCTTCCACCCGCAGCCCGGCCTTGGCCAGCGCCTTGCGAGTGGCCGGCGCCGGGCCGGTGAGCATGATGGTCGGGTCAGTGCTGGTGACCGCCGTGGCGACGATCCGCGCCCGGGGTTGCAGGCCCAGCGCCCGCCCCTTGGCCTCGGAGCCGATCAACATCAGTGCCGCGCCGTCGACGATCCCCGAGCTGTTGCCCGGCGTGTGCACATGGTTGATGCGCTCGACATGGCTGTAGACCCGCAATGCCGTGGCGTCGAAACCCATCTGGCCGATCATCTCGAAGCTCGGCTTGAGCTTGCCCAGACCTTCAAGGGTCGACTCGGCGCGAATGAACTCATCGTGATCGAGCAGGATGATGCCGTTCTGGTCCTGCACCGGCACCAATGACTTGTTGAACGAACCGTCGGCCCGGGCGCGAGCGGCTTTGTGCTGCGAGTGCAGCGCGTAGGCATCGACGTCCTGACGGCTGAAACCTTCAAGCGTGGCGATCAGATCCGCGCCGACGCCTTGCGGTGTGAAATGGCTGTGCAAATTGGTTTGCGGATCCAGCGCCCAAGCGCCGCCGTCGCTACCCATCGGCACGCGGGACATGGATTCCACACCGCCGACTACCACCAGGTCTTCGAACCCGGAGCGCACTTTCATCGCCCCCAGGTTTACCGCCTCCAGCCCTGACGCGCAGAAGCGGTTGATCTGCACGCCCGCGACGCTGACGTCCCAATCGGCCACCTGCACGGCAGTCTTGGCGATGTCCGAGCCCTGATCGCCAATCGGCGTGACACAACCGAGCACGACGTCATCGACCTGGCTGGTGTCCAGTTCGGTACGAACCTGCAAAGCGCTCAAGAGCCCGGCCACCAGGTTCACCGGTTTGACGCTGTGCAGCGAACCGTCGGCCTTGCCCTTGCCACGGGGCGTACGTAACGCGTCGAAAATCAAAGCTTGGGTCATGACGTCCTCGAACCTGTGCGGTGAGTGAAATTCGTGCTGTCACTGTTGTCTTCGCAGGTCATGGATTCAATGACCACAGCGCTCAATGACGTTGACGCGCACGCTCAGACGGACGGTCATCCGTGCCTTGGTTAACCGGTTCAGGTGCGCGAGCTGTCTAGCAAAAGGGCGACAAAGAAGCTGGCAATGGGCCTCATGCCTTTTTAATCGCGATCAGTATGAAATACATACGAAATGGATCTAAGCGAAGCGTGACGCGGGCCCTAAGGTGAAGATGTACGTCATTGTCGTCGGGTTTTGCCGAGACAGGCGTTCGCTACAGGAAGTGCAGCGCTTGCCGTCATGGATATGCAGGCAAGCATCAGGAAATAACAAAAAAGGCGGTCAAGCCATGTTCAAACAACCGAAAGTTCGTCAAGCAGGGCTCATTCTTTTCGCCACGACGCTGTTGTTGATTCTGCCGAACCTGACCAAGGTCATCGGCTGATTCAAGCGGCAGGTATTGTTCATCGCCACTGAAAATGTGCCTGGCCCGCTACCCGGGCCAGCGTGGCTGTGCCAACCTTTGCGCATTTCCACGACATGGATGGCGATCACTTGAAAAAGCTCATTATGTTTGGGGCCATGCTGCTGAGCATGCCCCTGTGTGCCGCGCAGCTGAACCTGGAGCTGGGCGCGAACAGCCGCACCTGGCAGACAGAGGAATTACTCAAGCATCCTCAGGTGCAAACCCTCACGATCAAGAATGATGTGTCTTACAAAAAGGACATGACTTATCGCGCCGTGCCGGTTGCCGCGCTGCTGACCGGCATCAAACCCGAGGATCACCTGCAAGCCGTGGCGCTGGACGGTTTTGCCGCAGAGCTGTCTGCCGCGCCGCTCCTGAACAACAAGGGTTCACGCGCATGGCTGGCCATCGAGGATCCGGCGCAGCCCTGGCCGCCGCTGTCGGAAGGCAAGCACAGCGCCGGGCCGTTCTATCTGGTGTGGACCGATCCGCAGGCCGGCAATATCAGCCCGGAACAATGGCCGTTTGAAGTGGCGAGCATCAAGCGCATGGCCCCAGTGGCCGAACGCTTCCCTGCCCTGCTGCCGGACCCTGCCTTGAAGGCCAATGACCCGGTGAATCAGGGTTTTGCGCTGTTCCAGAAGAATTGTCTGGCCTGCCATCGCCTGAATGGCGCGGGGGATGCGCAATTCGGGCCGGACCTGAATATTCCGTACAACCCGACCGAGTACTTCGGCGCGGACTTCCTCAAGCGCTATATCCGCGATCCACAGAGTCTGCGTCAGTGGCCGCAAGCGAAGATGCCGGGATTTTCCGCCGAGGTGTTGCCGGATGCGGATCTACAGAAACTGATCGGGTATTTGCAGCACATGGCCGGGCGCAAGATTGCGCCCGCCAAGTAAACCAAACAAGTCGTTTACTGTTGCTGCACCGAGATGATTGGCGCTGGTGTCGGCGACACCAGCACTTTCGCGTGCATCTGCTCTGAGCCGCCGCCCCGGCGCATGCCGCGCACCGGGCAGGCATCGAGGTAATCCAGGCCCACCGCCAGTTTCAAATGCCGCTCCGGCCGCGCCAGTTCATTGGTCACGTCAAAACTGTACCAGGCGTCATCGATCCAGGCCTCGGCCCAGGCATGGCTGGCCAGATGCTCGCAATCCTCGCTGTACAGATAACCCGACACATAACGTGACGGCACCCCGAGGCTGCGTGCGCAGGCCAGAAACGCGTGAGCATGGTCCTGGCAAACACCCGCGCGGCCGGCAAACGCCTGCGCGGCGCTGGTGTCGACTTCGGTGGCGCCCTGCTTGTAGGTCATGTGCTGGTTAAGCCCGTGCATCAGGTCGATCAGAGCGTTGCGGTCACGCCGTTGTTTGCAGGATTTCTCGGCAAACGCCCGCAATGCCTCGTCAGCTTCGGTGAGCCGGGTGAAACGCAGGAACGGCAGCGCCGACTGGCTCTCGTGCTCCGCCTCGCGCAACTCGTCGATATCGACCTGCCCCCGGGCGCCGATGATGATCGCCTCGTGGGGCTCGTCCATGGTCAACACATGCAGGATGTTGCCGAACGGATCGAGCTGGGCGCGCACCGGGCGCGGCAGGTCGAGCTGCCAGCTCAGCACATGCTGACGCTCGCTGTCGTGGGGCGTCAGGCGCAGATACTGGATGCTCGCGCGCACCTGATCTTCGTAGTGATAGGTGGTCTCGTGGCTGATGGAAAGTCTCATGCGGCCTCCAGGTAAGAACTGTGAATGGCGTTGCCCAGCTGGCGCACCAGCGGGATGAATTCGGTGAGCCAGGCGTGCAGCCCTTCCTCGAGAATTTCCTGAATGCCGGTGTAGCGCAGACGCGCGTCCATTTCCGCCGCCAGCCGTTGCGCGGGACGACCGTTGGCCCCCGGCAACTGCGCCAGGATCTGGTCGATTTCTTCAGTGCAGGCCCGCAAGGAACGCGGCACATCGGCACGCAACAGCAGCAACTCGGCCACATGCCGGGCGCCCGGCGCATCGCGATAGATCTCGGTGTAGGCCTCGAACGATGACAGCGCTCGCAACAGCGCACTCCACTGGTAATAGGCGTGAGCGGTGCCATCGCTGACCGCTTCGGCTTGATCACCCGCCATTTCGTAGCGAGCATCGAGTAGTCGCAGCGTGTTGTCCGCGCGCTCGATGAACGTGCCCAGGCGAATGAAACGAAACGCATCGTTACGCATGATGGTGCCGTAGGACGCGCCCCGGAACAGATGCGAACGTTCCTTGATCCACTCGCAGAAGCGGCTCATTCCATAGCGGCCGAGGCCCTGATTGGCGATCCCGCGGATCTCCAGCCAGGTGGCGTTGATGTTTTCCCACATGTCGGCAGTGATTCGCCCGCGCACCGCGTGGGCGCTGGCTCGCGCCGCACCGAGACAGCTGTAGATGCTCGCGGGGTTGGCCGCGTCGAGGGCGAAAAAGTGCAGCAAGCGTTCGGCATGCAACTCGCCGTGGCGTTCCAGATAATCGTCCAGCGTGCCGGTGATCAGCAGCGGCATCGCCAGTTCGTGCAGACCGTCGCCACGGCCGTCCTGCGGCATCAGCGACAGCGAATAGCTGACATCGAGCATCCGTGCGAGGTTTTCCGCCCGCTCCAGGTAACGCGACATCCAGTACAGATCCGAGGCAGTTCTACTTAACATGGCAGGCTTCCTTCAATCCTCGACCACCCAGGTGTCCTTGGTTCCGCCGCCCTGGGATGAATTCACCACCAGAGAGCCTTCACGCAGGGCGACACGGGTCAAACCGCCGGGCACGACCCGGGTTTCGCGGCCGGACAATACGAACGGGCGCAGGTCGATATGGCGCGGCGCAATGCCGTTTTCGACAAAGGTCGGACAGGTTGACAGCGACAGCGTCGGTTGCGCGATGTAGGCGTGAGGCTTGGCCTTGATCCGCTCGCGGAATGCATCGATTTCCGCTGTCGTCGCTGCGGGCCCCACGAGCATGCCGTAACCACCGGAGCCCTGAGTCTCCTTGACCACCAGATCGGGAAGATTGGCCAGCACGTGGGAAAGCTCGGACGGATTACGGCATTGCCAGGTCGGCACGTTCTTCAGGATCGGTTCTTCGTCGAGGTAGAAACGGATCATCTCGGTGACAAACGGATACACCGATTTGTCGTCCGCCACGCCGGTGCCGATCGCGTTGGCCAGCACCACGTTGCCCGAGCGATAGGACGACAGCAGCCCCGGCACGCCGAGCATCGAATCCGGGCGGAAGGCCAGCGGATCCAGAAACGCGTCGTCGAGCCGGCGGTAGATCACGTCCACCGCTTTCGGGCCGTCGGTGGTGCGCATGAAAACCTTGTCGTCGCGCACGAACAGGTCCGCACCCTCCACCAGTTCCACGCCCATTTCCCGAGCGAGGAACGCGTGCTCGAAAAACGCGCTGTTGAAACGACCTGGTGTCAGCACCACGACGCTCGGGTCGTCGATCGGGCTTGAACTTTTCAGGGTGTCGAGCAACAGGTTCGGATAATGGTCGATCGGGGCGATGCGCTGGGCGGCGAACAGTTCGGGGAACAGGCGCATCATCATCTTGCGGTCTTCGAGCATGTAGCTCACGCCGCTCGGCGTGCGCAGGTTGTCCTCGAGCACGTAATACGTGCCGTCGCCGTCGCGCACCAGATCGACGCCGGAAATGTGCGAATAGATATCGCGGTGCAGATCCAGCCCCTGCATCGCCAACTGGTATTGCTCGTTGGCCAGCACCTGCTCGGCGGGAATGATCCCGGCCTTGATGATGCGCTGCTCGTGGTAAAGGTCGGCGAGGAACATGTTCAGCGCCTTGACCCGCTGGATGCAGCCGCGCTCGACAATCCGCCACTCGCTGGCGGGGATGCTGCGCGGAATGGTGTCGAAGGGAATCAGGCGTTCTGTCCCTTGCTCGTCCCCGTAGAGCGTGAACGTGATCCCGGCACGATGGAACAGCAGATCGGCCTCGCGTCGCCGCTGGGCCAGCAATTCGTCAGGCGTCTCGGCCAGCCAGCGGGCAAACTCCCGGTAATGCGGGCGGATCTGGCCGCCGGCATCGTACATTTCATCAAAATAGGTGCGGATCATGCCGTACTCCTTGTCACTCCGGACATACAGGCCATCGCAAGGCCCGTGCCATCGGCATAAACGCTTTGATATCAATCGGTTGGATATTCACGTCGCACGCACCGCACCATTCCTGTGCGGCAAATGCCCCAACCTGATCGCCCCCGCTTCATTGCGACGCAGTCCCGTCGCCTATCACCAGCATAGTCAGAGTTGATTTCACTGCCCGCCGGCGGCTGAGGATAATCCGCGCATCCGCTGCAAAAACGTCCCTGACGAAGCCCGCAGCCCCACTGATCCGGCTTGCCTCGGCAGCCCTCCCGGCCGTAACCCTGACCGGTTTCCTCTCCTTCCGGTCTTCCCTTTCAGCCACCTCTTCAGGT
>NZ_JBWXMQ010000036.1:0-8109 GCF_056626735.1 Pseudomonas sp. 1
TTCACCGCCAAAGCACTGTATGGCGCGGGTCAGACTTCGGGGGCACGGACACTGACCGTCGAAGTTCACACCGCTCCGTCGCTCGAATCAGTAAGAGACTCCCGTGGTGAACTGCAGAACAATGGAGCGACCACAGACACTTCAGTCGCGTTGCAAGGTCGGGTAACGCCTCTGCATCAGGTCCAGATCTACGATGGAGGCACGCCAAAACACAATGCGACTGCTCTGAGCACCGGTATTTGGACCACTACGCTGGCAGTAGAACTGGGTGGACATACCATCACCGCACGGGCTGTAACGACCGGACAAACGTCAAACGCACGAAGCTTCACCGTCAACTCGCCGATTCCACCACTGAATTTCAACACAAGCCCGGTGACGTTGAGCGGCAAGATCTACCTGATTCCCGGCAGCCCGCAGACCCTTCCAGCTTTCGGTCCGGGAACCTCCGTTCAACATCAAGCGTCTGGAGGCCAACCCAGTTATCGGTATTCCTCCGAAAACACCGCGGTGGCTCATGTTGATGGCGGCAACGGTCTGGTAACCGTCAGGGGACTAGGTACAACAAGGATTACAGTCACGGATGCCGCCAACCAGACAAAGAGCTATACCGTAACCGTGACAGGCGTCATCCAATGTATCGCGCTGGGTAGTAATTGGTGGTCGCACATTATGGACGCTGCTCGTAACCAGGGAGCAAGGGTGCCTTCGTTGGGCGAGTTACGGGAAATACACAGCGCTTATGGAGGCCGCTGGCCATTGGGTAACGGAATGTATTGGACGTGGGAGGAAAGGCCTGTGCCTATCAACCCCAACCCGTTTTATCACTGTAAAAATCTGGTAACCGGAGCGGAAAATCACCACATGGCTATCACAATCCAACTTGGAGTTGGCATCAAACCTTAAGCATCGTTCCTGGACACTCTTGCGCAAAGAGTGTCCAACGGCATCAGGCAAAACCAATTAACTGAAATGACAAGGCCGCTGCTCATCGACAGAGCAGCGGCCGTTAGGGTATCTCGCTGATTACGAAACACCTTCCCTTTACCAAACAGTAGTTAAAAGCTGTACCGCCCCCCAAGACTCACCCCAAACGGCTGCTCAATATGCTCCCCATTGGAATAGTCCAGATCGACATGCACCTGCCACTTCTCCGACAGGGCCACCGCCACCCCCGCACCAAACTCCGCCCGGGAACCAGACAAGTCATTGTTGAATACGTTGTTTTCGTTGACCTTGACCTTGTTGTTATTGGCGAACTCATGGGCAATGGCCGCGCGCGCATAAGGTTGCGCCACAGCACCGTTGCCGATATCAAAATTGCGCCCGAACGTGGCGCCAGCCTTGCCCAGGAATGAGCGAGTGCGATCGCCATCGGCCTGCATGTCGTTGTCCAGGCTGAAGCGTTTGCCCTGGATCTGCGCGGCCGAAAACTGCGCGAAAGGTTCGATGAAGTAATCGTTGCTCAACTTGATGTGACGACCAGCCTCAACCGATGCACTGAAACCCCAGTTATCGTAATCGCCCTTGGCACGCGTGCCGTCACTCATTCCAACCTTGGCCTCATTGCGAAAGCGGTTGAGTTTCAGCACGCCATCAACGTAGTAGCCGGTGTCGCGGTCCATCCACGTCACGTAAGGCCCGAAGTAGTAACTCTTGACCGTGCCTGAAGTACCGTGTTCAAGATTCAGGTCCGATTGACTGTAGCCCCCCATCACGCCCACCAGAACATCGCTGTCATTCACCCGGGCATCGGCCCCGAGGGAAAGCCCTTGCTGGTTCTGCCTGTACGCCACACCGGAGCTTTCTGACACGTTGTACTGATTGCCATAGGTGCGTGCCCAGGCGCCCGACTGGCCACCGTTGAAGCGCAACTCACCCATGCGGCTGCGCAGTGAACTGGCTTCGCCGTACAACAGGGTAATTGGAGAGTTGAACAAGGCCAGTACCGCACTGGCGCCGGGGCTGATCTCCCGGGTGGTCGGATCGAGGAACCATTCAGTGCCGCCGGTTCCAACCGGTCGCTGGGCCAGGTCATAGGACCAGGTGCCGAGATCCACTCGCCCGCCTGTCAAAGCAAATTGCGCATCGCCAGCGGCGGTGTGCACCAGGGTCAGTTGCTGTGGATTGACTGCGTCCAGACCGGACGCCGCCACCAGCAAACCGAACTGCCCGGTCGCCACACCGGTGACGTTGAGGAAGTCATGCTGCCCCGTGGCGAAGTTGCCCTTCATGGCGAAAGTGCTGGAACCATCGGGCGAGCCGGCCAGCGTACCGACGTTCAACTGGTAAAAGGTATTCGGCACATCCTGCGCACCAAAGCGAACCGTCCCGCCATTCATCGCGAGCGTTCCTACGGTGTCGTTGCCCGTCAGGGTCCAGATCGAACCACTGTTGACGGTCACGGCATTGACCTTGTCGAGACGGCCGGTGAACTGCGAACTGTTCTGCAGGGTGACGTTGGCGGTCGAACCGTTTTCGACCAGCACATCGCCGGTCATCCGGCCTTGATCGAAGGTCAGGTTGCCGGTGCTGTTGCCGGCGATGTTGATGTTGCCCTGCAACTCGCTGTTGGCGACGGTCATGGCGGCGGTGGAGGCGCCCTGGACGTCGAGCAGATTGTTGTTCCCGGCGAACAGGCTGGCGCCGTTCGACAAATTGATGGTGGCATTGGTCCCGCGATCAACCAGAACTGCAGATCCGTTGATGCCTTGAACAGTGGCGTTATCCAGCGAGAGCGTACGGGCGCCGACATTGGCCGTATCGTTGACCATGCGCACGCCTGTCGCCTGACCGGTGATGACCGTCCCGGCGGAGGCGTTCAACGCGCCGCCAAGAAGATTCGCACCAATGCCATTACTGCCAGTACCGGTCACTTGCGTATTGGCCAGCGACAAAGTGCTGAGCCCCGTGACTTGCGCGCCGAAAACATCACCACGGATCTGACTGTTGGAAACATCCACAGTAGAGCCGCCAGCGGCAATCGAAGAACGGTTGACGGCCAGACCGATGTCGTCGCTGGTCACATTGGCCTGGTTGATGGTGCCCCGGCTGCTGGTGACCAGAATGCCTTCGACGCCAGGATTGCTGACGACCGTGGCGCCATTGATGGTCAGTGTCGATCCGGATCGAATGGTAATTGACTGGGTGGTGGCACCATTGACATTCAACACTGCGTTGTTACGCACCAGATAATCGATCGGCGTTGTCGTCGAATCGATATTCAGCGTCGTGTTATCGACAATGGTGGCTGCCAGTATGCCGCCGCTGGAAATGGAAATGGCTGGCATGACCATCAGAATACTCAACGCGTCTTTTACAGAAAGACGTTCAAGCCGCCCGCCAAATATTCTCATGACTTACCCACCTCTGATATACCCGTGCAAAAGTGCGAAATGCATTTTCGTAAAGAAATAGAGCGCGAAAACTAATCGGATTCCTCAAAAAAAAATGTAGGACAAGTCCGATAAACAAGGAAGAAAAATCCCTGACACTGATTTTATAAAAACGGGAGGCAACAGCCTCCCGTTTTTTTCTTTCAAATACTACAAGGTGTCGCATCACCATGCCTCATGAGCACCCTGACCAGGTGTCGCACTGACGGTGTAGGCCGCCCATCAATCACGGCTTCATAACTCACCGCCCCCCATGCATTTCCTGTATCAAGAAACTGCTGATACGGAAAGCGTATGGTAAAACCATTTTGCACATCCGAAGAATCCGGCTTATATGTAACCTTATCGTTATTACCCGGTATCTCAGTATTACCAGCGGAATCACTGTAGCCCTGATAAGTAAAAGTCAACGTCTGACCTTCCAGTTGCGGTTCTCCCCCCGGAATAAAAACCTCGATACATTTTATAAGCTCTGGATGGCTTTGCAATGAAGGGCAATTCAAATAACCAAAATCCGGATCGAGATGCTGGAAGGTTGCCTGAGGCACACTCCCCGGTCTGATGAACACATCTACATCCCGCGGCAGTGAGCGCTCTTCGTTATCGTTCACATCAGGATTGGTGACCTTATAAGTCACTGGAACTTCAGTGCCGTTCCCACCAGCATCTACAACTGACCAATCAATTGTCCAATCCAGGTCAGTCTCCGTACCATCCAACTGAAGAACACCGCCTTCAGCGTCTGTAACTTCAACTCCGTTCCAGATCAGAGTGGCAATATCCTTATCCTTGATACCCAGGTAAGCGGCCACTGTTACGTCAACATCCTGATCCTTGTCCAGCACCGTCAAAACGTTTATCGGATTGCCGCCCGCCCCTTGAACATCGACTGGAAGAAAATCGGGATTTGGGTCATCTGGACCTTCGCCGTCCCCTGGCCGGCGCAGATCGACTAGTACAGCGTCGTTTTTGGGGGGATTACTGGCAGGATGTCGAACCGTTCCACGTTTTATTTGATAGCTGACCTCAATGGTTTTTTCTCCGAGATCACCGTTATGCCAGTACGAATAAGGAATCTCTACATAAGTAGGGAAGCCAGCGATTTTTTGTGCTGGCACTACAACGCCATCGACGGTGACCTCAAGTTCATCACCCTCCACAAAATTGTCGTACTCAGCTTCGATCCCTACTCCAGGGCGCATCCGAGCGTCGGCGAGGTCGATCTTCTTCGGTGCCATGTCGTTATCAAACAGCGGAATACTTGGAGGTAGCAGATTTGCTGGAGGGTCCGTCAATGTTACGTTCACTCGTTTGAAAGGCGAATTTAGACTTCGGTTGCCTTTCCGATCCGTACGATAGTAAAAAATCGCTCTCTCACCCTCTTCATTTCCGACCATTGCGGTCGTCAGATTAAAGGTAACGGGATCAAGAGAATCGACAACAGTAAAATCTCCTACGTGTACCGGTGTCGGAAATGTCGAGCCAAAATAACATTCATACTTGTCCCCTATTTTTATATCGGCGACCCTTGGCATGGTAATCAGGACAAAACCGTTGGCATCCAGATAAGGCTTGGTAATCCCGTTGGCCTCCACCTCCGGAGGAAGAGAAACAAGACCGCTGACATCAGGTGGCGCAGTGTCGATATTGATGAGCAGATCCGGAATATCTTTAGTGTTCCCGCCATGATTGAGTACATAGCTCAACAAGTGCGGACCCGAGACATTCGTAAGCCCTGCTGGCAATACCATTGGAATTTCAAGAATTACAGGATCAAGAGGGGTTCGGTAGGTATACCGGGTGCCTTGCCGAGTGCCATTCCAAGTCAGATCTATAAACCCGTCAACGGGAGGATCATCGTCAGACCCGTCGAACCTGAGGACATTCACTTTCAATGCAAAACCCTGATACTGTTTGTGCAATTGATTCGGTTCATCGTCCATCTCATCAGGCAGCAGAGGATTATCATCATCCAGCTCAGGCGCTTCATAGCCCGCTTTCGGTGAATTTCGGAGAATACTCAAATAACGCTCACGACTTTGTACCGGGGTCAACTTAATGACATTTTTCATTTTGCTCATCCTTTCAATGACTTGATTAAATGACAAAGGGTATTGCATCCCCGTGCCAGAACACCTGGAACCAACCGCAAATCAAAAAACACTGCATTGGCACGACTGTGCGCATCAGCAGTTATTACACGCACAAACTTCCTGAAACACTTGCCCTTCGGGGAAATCACTCATTACAAAGATCCTTATCCGGTCCACAGACTTCCCCGCTGGGCATGGTTCTATTGATGATTACAAAATCCGGCCTCGACTCTCCCCGCCCACCATTGCTCTTTCTCAAAAAATAACGACAGAGCGCCGATCCGTTATTGACCATGGGCGCAATCAACTTTTGATAGTCCGTCACCAGCACGTCAAAACCATTGCGTGCCTCATCAATACTCAGCGTTTTCGGGAAAGAGTCTGCAGCGCCCGCAATAGGAGAAGTACCGTTGGGGCCCAGACACCCTTGCCAATGCAGCTCGACAACGTCGTTCTCGTCGAACGCGTCATTCCCTTTGACATGAACTTTTACATGCACCCACAACCGCGGGTTGGCGCAGCAATTGAGTAGCCCTTGTCGCCCGCCATCCGGGAAGGTCGGCTCGGGCAGATTCCTGATGATGATGATTGCCACGTTCACCAGGGTCGTCGGGGCCAACTGCTGATTCACACCGTTATCGGTGACGTAGCGCACGGGTAGTACGGGGTTTTCCTTGTCCAGGTCGATAAACGCCCAGGGGATGCTGAAGAAAATGATCTTCCCGGCCGTGTCCCCAGGCTGAACCTCGTACTCCGCGACGGGTGTGCTGATGGCTCCCCAATACAGAAAGACCTTTTCCCCCGGTACGGGATCGTCATGAAGCGCCAGTTGCCCTTCGGCAGGCAATTCGTAGTCATCGGGCAGCAGCTTGTTCAGCTCTTTTGAAACGGCGCCGTAAATCTCGACCTTCGCCAGCCTGGTGTTCAACAGTGCAGGTGCGTCGGGATGGTCTTGACCTGCGACTGTAAAGTTGTAGGGCACGGTTGTTTCAGGTGACGGCAGCGTCGGTATCCCGCCCCGGCTGACGCGGTAGTCGACATGCGCGTCCATGGGCCCGAGCCCGTCAGCCGTCAGCGTTGCCCAGGGCACGGTCGCGGTGAGTGGAAATGCCGCAGGATCGACATCAAGCGGTGCAAGATCATGACCGTTCCACCGGATCAGAAGTTCGTCGGAAGCATCCGGGTTGTCATAAGGGTCGATTTCGACCGTAACAGCCTTCTGGTTCGTGGCCCCTTCGCGGGCATGCTCGCGGTCGATCAATCCCCGGATCGACAAGGGCACACGAGGCGGCTTGAGGTTGCCGGGGCCGGGTCTCAGATCGACAAACACCGGCAACAGCGTGGCGCGCGGCCCGATGTTGCCGGCCCAGTCACGCAACTTGTAATAAAAATATCGTGGGCCGTGCCCTCTGGCCCGAATGTCCGCTTCATAAATCGTGATGATCAACTGTTTCTGATCGATGTCCGGCTGGCTGAACTCTTGCTCGCGAATTTCCTGCTCCGAATCCGGCGGATTGTCGCTGTCGGTCAGGAAATAGATCGCACGATCCCGTGCCTTGGCATCCACATAAAACGGGACTTGAAACCTGACCTCGCCAAAACGGGTGAGATAGTCGTCGGTAATGACGTCACCGGGAACGTTCAGCAATATCAGGGCTCCGGGGCTTTGCCCATCATCCGGAGGCACCCGATCTACCGTCACTCGAGTATCAAAGGAATTTTTCTTGTTCCCACCGTAATTCAACTCGTAGGACAAGGCGTAAATGCCATGCGCCAGCTTGTCCCGCGGGACTTTCAAGACCTTCTCACCCGGCGTATCGAATGTATCTTTGTACACCGGAGTGAAAGAGCCGCCCTCCAGCACCCAACTGATGGTAATGATGTAAGGGATGGGATCAGCGAAGGGGGGCGGTATCCAGTCGGGGACAATCACCTGCAGATCATCGCTTAAAGCACTGCGCGGCAGCAGCCCATCAGGACTTTCATCGCCGTTCTCATCCTTGAGGATGATCGGAACCCTGGGTTTTTCCAGTTCGGGATCTACAGAGTCGATCTGGTTTGGAGTCATCGGCATTACGGACGCCCTCTCACGAAATGGCCACGCCTCTTGAACATCTGCACGTTATCTGCAGGTTCATGATTCGTTGCTCTGACGTGATTTAACGGCGTTGCACATTCGCCGGCTACTGTCAGAAATTACAGGTTTTACTACCGTTCGTCGGGGATTGGGCTTGCAGTCAATTCGGCAGAGCGGCATAAACAGAAATGTTTAACAAACATACTCAGTGGCTGACCGACTCAGGCTACCCAGCCTCGCGCCGATGCCTACGCATCCTCCAGAATCCGCCGGTTTAGCGATGAGGCGTGGCGGCTCCGTCCAATCACGGAGATTCGCCATGATCAAACCCACGCCAAACCCGCCGGAAGTCGATTCGATTCGCCCTACGAAACCCTCGATTCAAAGAAACTCCATGGGACGGCGGGTTTTATCATTTCAGCCTTCAGGTCAACCGTTCGTCTTAAACCCGCCCGCACCTGTAATTTCTGACAGTAGCCAGCCTCGGTTCAGCGCCATTCAATACCTCCATCGCCCCGCCATTCGATCGGAGTTCGCGCCATGG
>NZ_JBWXMQ010000037.1:0-6006 GCF_056626735.1 Pseudomonas sp. 1
TGAGGGCGGGCTCTATTGTTTGGCGGTCGCTGAAAAACAGCGATCGGGTTTAGCAGCCCGGATCTACTCTAGACGCACAATGCCGTTCGTTCGTGATCAGGCTCACGCCTGTCCGTTCACGTTATGGCGGCTTTGCGTGGGGCACTTCGGTGCGCCGGGTTCTAGAGTCCTGGTCTGCTAACCCGCGTACGGCCGCCACCTCTTTCGTTTAGCAGCGACGCGTGGCGCCTCCACTACTCTAGAGGCTTTACCCATGATCAAACCCACGCCAAACCCGCCGGAAGTCGATTCGACTTCCCCCTACGAAACCCTCGATTCCAAGAAATTCCACGAAGCCGCCGAACGCGCCCTCGATCATTACCTCAATCCCCTCCTCCCCCGAAAACCGCTGCTCAAACCCAACACCCGTTACCTCATCGCCCCCGGCATCCCGAGCGAAGAGCTGCTGGCAGACGCCTGCGAAACTCTGACCTCGGCCAAAACCATGGCCAGCGATTTCGCCGGGATGATCGATGCGCCGCAACGGCACGTGCTGCTGGGCATCGGGCAGCTGATCATGCTGGCGGAACTGGCGGTAAATCGGGTGCTGGATGATGTGGAGTTGAAAGCAGAAGCGCCGCTATAACCTGAGCAAAGAAAAACCCGCTGCCCCGATCACTCGGGGCGGCGGGTTTTGTCATCTCAGCCCCGGCTCACACCGTGTCCACCTTCAACGAATGATCATTCAACATCCCGTTGATGATGGTCGCCGTGTCATGCCCGCCGGCAATCACTCCGCCCGCCCCCGGTGTCACGCCGTAATGGCTGGCCAGGTTGACGCCCGCCAGGTCAATGGTCTGAGTCGGCGTAGCACCGGCCATGGCGCTGACGTCAATGGTGGTGACCACCGAAGCGCCGCTGCCAGTGACGGTGAAGTGCAGGTAGTCATCCAGTGACGCCGCCGTGCCGTTTTCACCTTGCAGCAGTTGCGACAGGTCGAGCTTGTCTGTGCCGGGGGTGAAGTCGGTGACGAGGTCATGGCCGCTGTTGCCCTTGAGCCACTGGAAGGTGTCGGCGCCCGGCCCGCCGGTCAGGGTGTTGTTGCCCATCCCGCCGATCAGCAGGTCATCGCCCCCGCCGCCGTTGAGGATGTCGTTGCCCAGGCCACCGTTGATGACGTTGTTATTGTTGTCGCCGGTCAGGGTGTCGTTGAAGTTCGAGCCGACCAGATTTTCGATGCCGGTCAGGGTGTCTGTCCCGGCGCCAATGGTGTTTTGCGCACCGAGCAGGCCGAGGTTGACCGTCACCCCGGCGGTCGCATGGGCGTAGCTGGCGGTGTCGATGCCGCTGCCACCGTCGAGCAGGTCGTTGCCCGGGCCGCTGTAGAGCAAGTCGTTGCCGGCGCCGCCGTGCAGTTCGTTGTTGCCGGAGCCTGCGGTCAGCACATCGTTGCCGTCGCCGGCATTGATGATGTTGTCACCGGTGCCGGCCACCAGCACGTCATCGCCCGAGGTGCCGGTGAGGGTGTGGCCGTCCTGGTAGCTGATGGTCACGTTCGCCGTATCGCTGCCGCCATGGTTGTCGTTGGCGGTGTAGGTGCCGTGGTAGTCCGGGGTGATGTCGTGGGCCCCGGCGTAGTTGAGGGTCATGGTCAGCTGGTAGTTCTCCGCCGCATTGGCGTTGCTGCCCGTGGTGTTGGTGATGTTGGTGATGTGGATCTGATAGACGCCGTCGGACGTCGCGGTCAGGGTCTGGCCGTCCGCGAGGGCGATGTACGCGCCGCCGTTGATCGAATACTCCATGGTGATGTGACCGGCCGCCAGGTTGTGGTCCAGGTTGAGGGTTTCGCCCTGGCGCAGGTTGACGGTGATGCGGTCTTCATCGTTGGCGTTGGTGTTGGTCACCGCACCGAGGTAACCGCTGACCACCAGCACGGCGGTCATGGTCGCGGCGTTGGCGCTGAACGCATTGCGCACGTTGGCCAGGTTCTGGTTGGCGGCGGTGTTGGCATTGGTGCCGGTGAAGCTGATCGCGCCAGTGCCGGTGAAGTCTGCCGATTTGGAGATCCAGCCGGTGTTGAACGAGGTTGGCGTGGCGTTGAGGGTGTCGCCGTTCGGATCGGTGTCGTTGGCCAGCAGCAGTTCGCCCGGCACCACGATATTGCCCGATAGCACGTTGGTGATGATGTGGTCGTCCACCGCCACCGGAGGCGCGTTGGGGATCACTTTCACGGTCAGGGTCGAGCTGGCGAGGTCGCCGTCGTTGTCGCTGAGGGTGAAGCCGATGTTCTCGGTGATCACCACGCTGGTGGTTTTCTGCGAGGTGTAGCTGTAGTCGCCGGTGTCGAGGTTGACCACCAGGGTGCCGCTGTTGTTGGTGGCGATGCTCAGGGTGTTGTTCACCGTGTTGAAGGTGCCGTGGTTGGCGCCGCCGCTGGCGACCAGTGAACCCTGGCCGCCGTTGGCTTTCGGGTCATAGGTGTAGGTGGTGCCGTCGACCACGATGGACTTGATGAACCCGCCATCCGCGCCGAACGTGCCGCCCTCGCCCAGCAGCGAACCGGTGACCGGCGCACCCTCGACAGTGCCGGAGAGCACCGAGTTGAGCTGGTTGAGATCGGTGACCACCACCGCATTGGTGTTGGTGTGCGTGATGCCGTCGTAGGCCAGCGGATCGAGGTTGGCGTTACTCACGCCGCTGCCCAGGCCGATCGCGTAGTTCTTGATGTTGTTGGCATCGAGGAACGCCTTGAGCGTCGCCTCGTCGGCGGTGCCGATGTCACCCTCGTTGGGTTTGCCGTCGGAGAAGAAATAGCCGACGTTCTGCGCCCCGGTGAGTTTGCCGGAGGTGTTGAACGCGTTGTACATGGTCGCCACGGCCGCATCGTAGTTGGTGCCGCCGCCCGCACTCAGGCCGGCCAGAAGGGTCTTGGCCGTGGCGACATCGACCCACACCGAAGTGCGGTCGGTGGCGTTGCTGCTGAAGGTGACGAGCTGCACTTTCACATCACCCAGATCGTCGTACTTGTCGAGCAAGGCACTGATCGCCTGCTTGGCCAGGTCCAGCCGCGACAGGCCCGGTACGCCGGAGGCGTCGGCCATGCTGCCGGAGATGTCGAGGACGATGAGGATGTTGGAGTCGATCTCCACCGCCGCCACCGAACGATCCGACGCTACCGCTTTGGGCACGTCGTCGACGATGTTGACCACGAGGGTGCTGGTGGTGCTGTTGCCCAGCGCATCGGTGGCTTTGTAGGTGAAGCTTTCGCTCAGGGTGTTCGGCCCGTCGTTGGCGTTCGGCGTGGTTTTCGGCGCCGAGGTCAGGGTGTAGGTGTAGGTGCCGTCGGCGTTGAGCTGGATCTGCCCGTAAGTGCCGGTGGCGCTGCCGACCAGGGTGTAGGTGATCGCCCCGCTGCCGCCGCTGACCGAACCGACCAATGTGCCGCTGGCAGTTTCGCCGGTATTGGAAGGATCGCTGCCGGTGACCGTGCCGGGGGCCAGATCCTGGCCGTCCTTGGTCAGGTCGAGGGCTTTTTCGTAGACGGTCACGTCCTGATCGGTCGAGGCCACGAGTTTGCTGTCGGCGACGTTGACGGTGATGGTGGTGGTGCTTTCGTCGCCGTCACTGTCGCGGATGGTGTAGGTGAACGTGTCGGTGGCGCCCGGCGGGCTCACCGAGTTCGGGTTGCTGTGATAGACCGCGTTGCCGGCCGCATCGAGGGTCAGGTAACCGTAGCTGCCGTTGATGTTGCTGTTGAGCCCGCCGATGGCCGAGGTCGCAGTGTCACTGCCGGCACGCACGCCGACCACAACGGCCGCACCATCGGCACCGCTGACATCATTGCCCAACACGCTGATGTTGACCGTGCCGCCCTCCGCCACCGAGCCGGTGTCGGCCTTGGCGGTCGGCAAGTCATCGATGATGTTGACGTTGATTTGCCCGGTCGCAGTGCTGCCATCGGTGTCCGTCGCCACCACGTTGAAGTTCTCGGTGAGGCTGTTGGCGCCGTTGGCGTTCGGGTGGGTTTCGTTATCGACCAGGGTGTAGCTGTAACTCACCACGCCGGTAGCCGGGTTGTAACCGGTGATGGTCAGCGTGCTGCCCAGCGGAGTGACGATCGATTGCGGGAAGCCTGCGGCGACGCCGTTGGTCATCACGGCAATGCCGCCCACGGTCAGGGTTTGCAGACCGTCGAGGGCCGTCACAGTGAAGGTGCCGCTCTGGGTCAGCGCCGGGATGTCGGGGCTGGTGCCGTCGCTGAGGTTTTTCTCGTAGACGGTGAGTTCGCCGCCATTCACGTCGAGGCCGTTGAGGACCACCGGATCGTCGTTGTTGTGGATGTTCAGCACCAGGTTGGCGGTGCTGGTGTCGCCGTCGGCATCGGTCAGGGTGTAGGTGAAGGTCTCGGTGCCGTTGCCACCGCCGTGCAGGTTTTTGAAGTCCGCATCGTTGGTGTCGAGGGTGTAGGTGTACGTGCCGTTGGCGTTCAGCACCAGGGTGCCGTAAGTGCCGATGAAGGTGCCGGGGGTGATCGGGCCGGCATTCGGACCGGTCGCCACCACGTCGGCGCCTTGCACGTCGTTGGTCAGCACGTTGCCGTTGAGGGTCAACTGGGTTTCCGACGCGGTGCTGGCGTTGCTGTCGTTGATCGCCTTCGGCACGTCATCGACGATGTTGACCACGATGGTGCTGGTGACGACGTTGCCCAGCGAATCGGTCGCCTGGTAGGTGAAGGTTTCGGTCAGGGTGTTGGCGCCGTCATCGGCGTGCGGGGTGGTGCTGGCCGGTGAGGTCAGGGTGTAGGTGTACGTGCCGTCGGGGTTGAGCACGATCTGCCCGTAGTTGCCGGTGGCGCTGCCGACCAGCGCATAGCTGATCGCACCTACAGCGCCGGTGACCGAGCCGACCAGCGTGCCGGACGCTGTTTCCCCGGTGCTGGCCGGATCGCTGCCGGTGACCGTGCCGGCGGCCAGATCCTGGCCGTCCTTGGTCAGGTCGAGGGCTTTTTCGTACACGGTGACGTCGTTGTCGCTGACCGCTTTGAGGCAGCTGTTGTAGACGTCGATGGTGATAGTGGTGGTGCTTTCATCGCCATCGGAATCGCGCACGGTGTACACGAATACGTCCACCGCACCCGGGCCGCTCACGGCATTCGGGTTGCTGTGATAGACCGCGTTGCCGTTGGCGTCGAGGGTCAGGTAGCCGTAGGTGCCGTTGATGTTGCTGTTGAGGCCGCCGATGGCTGAGGTCGAGGTGTCGGATCCGGCGCGCACGCCGACCACGGCACCGCTGACAGCCGGGCCGTCGGCGCCGCCGATGTCGTTGTCCAGCACGTTGCCGCTGACGGTGCCGCCCTCCTGCACTGACGTTGCGTCAGGCTTGGCGGTCGGCAGGTCATCGATGATGTTGACGTTGATCTGCCCGGTGGCGGTGCTGCCATCGGTGTCGGTCGCCACCACGTTGAAGTTCTCGGTGATGCTGTTGGCGCCGTTGGCGTTCGGGTGGGTTTCGTTATCGACCAGGGTGTAGCTGTAGCTGACAACGCCGGTGGCCGGGTCGTATCCGGTGATGGTCAGCGTGCTGCCCAGCGGCGTGACCGCCGATTGCGGGAACCCGGCCGCGACGCCGTTGGTGATCACGGCAATGCCGCCCACGGTCAGGGTCTGCAGACCGTCGAGCGCGGTGACGGTGAAGGTGCCGCTCTGGGTCAGCGCCGGAATGTTGGGGCTGGTGCCGTCGCTAAGGTTTTTCTCGTAGACGGTGAGTTCGCCACCGTTGACGTCGAGGCCATTGATGATCACCGGATCGTCGTTGTTGTGGATCTGCAGGACGAGGTTCGCAGTACTGGTATCGCCGTCGGCGTCAGTGATGGTGTAGGTGAAGGTCTCGGTGCCATTGCCGCCGCCGTGCAGGTTTTTGAAGTCCGCATCATTGGTGTTGAGGGTGTAGGTGTAGGTGCCGTTGGCGTTCAGCACCAATGTGCCGTAAGTCCCGGTGAATGTACCCGCCGTGATCGGGCCGGCATTG
>NZ_JBWXMQ010000038.1:0-4826 GCF_056626735.1 Pseudomonas sp. 1
TATCGCGGCGTTATCAGCAACGCCATCAACCGAAAAAAAACCTCCGGCCCCCGTATTGCTCCAGTCACAGCGTTTGGCCCTGATGGCCAGAAGGCCGATCTGCGCGGTGTGCGAAGCCACCCAACCACGTGGAGAGGCCGATGCTTGAACTCCCTTCGTTACCCCATGACTTGCCTTGGTCCGTGCCGGCTTACTTGCTGCTGGACGGTGTGAGCACCCCCGATCTGCCGCAATGCCTGCAACGTTGGAACAGCCCGGCGTATTGCCTCTATCAAGGCACGCGCTGGCAGGAACTGGCAGATATATCGCCGTACCTGATCACCCTCAACGGCGCAGACGATCCGTTGCTGACGTACTTTCAGGAAAGCGCCGCATTGGAATGGGGATTTTTGCTGTTCAGCGATGCTGATACAGCAACGCTCTGCAAGCACTGGCGTCGTCTGCTCGCCGTCAAACATCCGAGCACGGTGGAGGTCATGCTGCGCATCGGCGATCCCGCTGTCATGCATCAATTGCTCGACCTTGCGCAGCAGGCCAACAGCACACGCTGGTTTGGCCCCGTCCAGCATCTGTGCCTGCCTGATGGGCTTCGGGCCACCTGGCTACAACATCAACGTGTGGATCATGCCGCGCCCGACACCCCCGAGATCTATCAGTTGACCGAAGGGGAACTCACGGCGCTGGGAGAGGCGCAGTTTCATCAGTCGGTGATTGGCCTCAACGATCACTTGCGGCGGTATTTCCCCGGATTCATGGCGTCCTGCGCAGATCGGGAACGCCTTCGATTTGCCGAAAAAACAGCGCAACAGGCCTATGAACAAGGCTTCACCTCAGAACAGGAAATCACGCTCTACGCCAACGTGTTGGGCTATCTGGCCGGGCAGCCATTGGAGAGTCACCCGGACATTGTCGAGCTGCTGACCGTGCCTTCACAGCAGTCCCCGCTGAAACGCGTGCAACGCGCTGCCGAGCTGGCGCATGAACGTTCGACCCGTCTGCCGGGAGATTTGTCATGACAGCCGCCAATATCGCCGCCCTGGCCAAAAGCACCCAAGACATCCGCTCACCTATGGGGCAGTGCTTCTTGATGAGCGAAAAAGTGCAGTTGCTGCCCCTGCGCTACGGTCTGGTGGAAAACCTCGATCCTTCAGCCGAACTGAGCATACCGCTCAAGCTGAACAGCCAACCGTTGGGCATTCGTCTGCTGCGTGACGGCTACCTGTACATCATTGATAACGGCACCGGTTACCTGCATGAATACCGCATTGAGCAAGGCCAGATCAGCAAACTGGTCTGGAAGGGTCGGGAAGTCGCCAGCGACATGCGCACCACGTCGATTGGCGAGCCGCAATTGGTGTTCTCCCGGCAGCACACGTTGTTCGCCAGCTATTCGGAAATCCAGTGGACGGCCTACAAATGTTCGCAAGTGCTCAAGGACGTCGCTGAGCGTGAGCACTGGATGCAACGTATCGAACTGGCGAGTGCCTGTCCGGACAAGGGCGGCATGCACCTGCTGAGCCAACGTCAGGCGGATACCTGGCTGGCCGAGGTTGCGGAAAAAACCGCGCCAATGGATCTGCCCGAGGGTGCCAACCCGCAGCAACGCCAGTCTTACGCTTGGGAAGACACATCACTGTTCAAAAGCACGTCGATTGAAACCCTCAGCAGCCAAGTGCTGGGGGCGCATCAGAACGATTACCTGTTTCTGGTTTTGCGTGACGACTTTGGTGTGATGCGCGACCTGGCCAGCGCCCAACTGAAGGTCGCGGACTGGCTCGATCATTGGAGTAGCGATGAGGCCGCCCAGCGTCGCTACCTCACCGGCGCCTACATCCAGTCGTTGTACGAAGTGACCCCGGCACGCCTTGATGCACTGGCCAGCACCGACCCCGCCGCCAAAGCCCTGAGGGACGAAACCAACGCTGAGCAACAGGCAGTCATTGAGGACTACTTGCGTACCAAACGCGACCACGCCGGGCGGCCAATATTTGGCGATGAAGACCATTGGCGAAAAGCGGCCGCGACCGATCCTTATGCGCGCGCGACCGTCAACCTGCTGGACGCCCTGGGTCAGGTGCTTTGGCAAAAACACCGAGACACTATCGCGGCACTGCACTTGCAGACATGGCAGGCGTTGTTCGGAAAGGAGCTCGGCCAGCGCGGCATCGATCACCTGATCAACCGCGCCGACATGCAAGCGTTCGTCAGCCAGCAGCAGACGCTGCTGAGCCATTGGCACACGCGCTTGCAGGCCATTCGCGAAGATCGCCTGGACATGATCGTCGCCGGTCACTTTCACCGGGCGGCCTGGTATTACGACTTTCGCAACGACGAACATATCCGCCATCGCCTTGAAACCGAGTTCCTCTGCGTCGCAGCCCTGTGCTGGAACAGTGAGGCCACGGAAAAACTGGCGGCCTATCTGGAAAGCAACCTGCTGACCGTCGTGCCAGGGCTGGACACCTTGACCCTTGCCGATCAGCGGGACGTGAGCAAGAAACTCATGGACCTGAGCAGCTTCTCGATCAAGGCCGCGGCGGCGCAGGAAAGTCTTGATGCGGTTAACGTGCTGACCAATCAGTTCAGAAGCTTGATGAATGAGCGGTTACCCAACTTTGCGGATCTGAATGGGCGGTTTAGTGGGCTGCAGAGTTTGTTGGATGGGGCTTACGTGCCGGCGCATCAACTGATCGCAGCGGATCAGTTGAATCGGGCACACTCAGAATTCAAACGCCAACAACCAGTCGACCCAGCCAGCTTCATCCGTAGTCTCGGTATCTCAACGCGACTGCAGCTGCTGCGCGAGTTTTCCCGTAGCGGCTTGACCTTGCGGGCAGCGTCGGCGTCCGAGTTTCAGGCCTTCAACAAGAGCCGCGATGCCGCGCTCGACCTGCGTCGCCAGCTCAGTGAGACCTACAAACTGCGTCATCGCGAATTGTCGCGGCAGATCTACGGCCTCGCCGCCCCAGGCAGTGAGCAGGTGCACAACCAGCGGATCAACCAGCTCAAGGCCGCGCTCCTGCCGCTGGAAGACAACCTAAGTCGCGCCCTGACCGTCGGTTCAAGCGGGCCGGGCCAGATTGGCACGGTGATCGACGGCATGGCTCCGGGGTTACGGGAAGAAATGCAGCGCACCGTACGTGATTTCCGCGCGACGGGAACGTTTGGCAAACCGATGGCGGGTGCGTTGAAGTCCAAGGGCGACGGGATTGCGTTATTGCTGTTTGTTTATCAGGGGCAGAAGTTTGTTGAGGCGTTGAGTGCATTTGGTAAAAAGGGCACGGCGCCGCTTCCTGACTGGGGGACACTATTCGAATCATCGGTTGGCATGCTGGCAGCGGGATTTGCCGTAGTTCAAGGTCTGTCGGTGACGATCCTTCAGGCGCATATCGAACAAATGGACAGTGCCGCTGGCAAGCTCAACTCCATGAGTCGGTTAGGGCGCTGGACGGCGGGGGCGGGGTTTGGAGCATTCATATTCGGTGGTTTGGCTGCCATAACCGATTCAGTCAAACATTCGCAGCAATGGGGTAAAGCGTTGGCCGAAGGTAATTATCAGGAGTTAGCTGCCACCACCTTGCAAATTGCCGGTGACGCTACCCTAGTGGGCACCAATACCTGGGGCGCCAAACACACGACGTCGATCATCACTCAGGTTCTGAGAAAACCCGCCGAACTGCGTGCTATTGCCTGGGCTGAAGCCAGTCCCCGACTGCTGGGCATCGCCGCCCAGGCCAACCTTGTGGGTTTGATCGGTACGGCTCTGCAACTGCTGGGCGAGGGCTTGTACAACTACTTCAATCTGGACGCCTTGCAAAAGTGGCTGCAAGCGAGTGCCTGGGGCGCCGCCGACCTGCAACGCAGCCTGCCGGAAGACTGGAGCGCATTGGCAAGGGTGGTGCAACAGCCAACCTGCGAACTGATCCGCGAGGGCAAGCGCACCTGTTTGCAGCTCAGACTGCCCGGCGTGCGCACCCGGGAAATGGACAGCCGTCAATTGCAACTGTTGGCCCATCAACAGACCCGTGCAGTACCGATTCACGGTCCCTACAACAGTCAGCTGCCACCCCGGCGCTGGCAGGAAAGCAGCGCCGCGTGGGCCGCGGTTGCCGTAGTCGTCAGTCAGGGAGACGAGGTACTGACCCTGCAGTTGCCTATCGCCGAGGCCTTGCAAACGACGGACTTCGCTCTGGCGCTCAACATCGGTTACCAACTGGAAGCCGGACGTGACCTGATACACCGCACCTGTTTCGTCCTGCGCGATCTGCGCATCGCCACGGAACGTGGTGTACGTTTGCCGGCCCAGGGCCGGTTCACCCTCGACCCCGTCGAAACCTTGCCTGATGGCTTGAGCAAGGCGCCGTACTGGTTGTTCACCCGCGAAGAAATGGCGACTGTCGATGTTCAGCAAACTGTTCAAGCGTAAAAGCAAGCCCGAAACCAAAGACCCGGCACCGGACATTCGCAGCCAACGGCCGAGCGCCGGGGAGTTGCGGGTCCGCGGGCTGAATGAAACCCTGTTTCTGGCGCCGCTGCCGGTTTACACCGGGCAGGCTCAGGTGTCCCGGCGTAACTTTTCGGAGATGAATGAGACCTTTCTGGAGTTGGGGGGGAATAATCGGGGCACAGTTGAGCAAGCGAAAATCTTGGCTGCCGGGATTTGGATGGTTTTGTTCCTCGCTTTTTTAATGCCTGTTCTCATCTCTATCTGGCTTGTATTTTTCAGCCCATCAGAATTCAGTCGGAAGTTTTCTGAAATAGTTTGGGATGGATTGCAAGTTTTCGTCACGGGTTCGCTTTTATCCGTTATTCCAATTGGTGGCTAC
>NZ_JBWXMQ010000039.1:0-2931 GCF_056626735.1 Pseudomonas sp. 1
GATGGTGATACCGCGAGCTTTTTCTTCTGGAGCGCTGTCGATCTTGTCGAATTCAACTACGGCCGAACCGAAAACTTCGGAGCAGACGCGAGTCAGAGCAGCGGTCAGCGTGGTTTTACCGTGGTCTACGTGACCGATGGTGCCAACGTTGACGTGCGGCAGGGAACGATCAAATTTTTCCTTAGCCATCGATATCACCCCTAACAGAAGAAATTGAGCAAACAACACAAGCCATTAAAACAAAGGCAGATATTTTCATATCTGCCTTGTCATATGGAGCTCTTGAGCGGATTTGAACCGCTGACCTCACCCTTACCAAGGGTGTGCTCTACCAACTGAGCTACAAGAGCGTAACACTTTGCACAACCTGCAAACTTGGAGCGGGTAGCGGGAATCGAACCCGCATCATCAGCTTGGAAGGCTGAGGTTCTACCACTAAACTATACCCGCGGAGCCTGCAGCTCACGCTAAAATCTGGTGGAGGGAGAAGGATTCGAACCTTCGAAGTCGTAGACGTCAGATTTACAGTCTGATCCCTTTGGCCGCTCGGGAACCCCTCCTAATCAGGCCGGCATTCTATACCATGCCAACCCCCTGTCAAGCATTTTCTCATTTAAAAAACATGAGGTTAGCTGCATTGACATCACCCCGCCGCAGTGACCTTTTCAGGTCTTCGCTGTGGAGCGGGCGCCATTCTATGCAAACTACTCAGTAGGCGCAACCCCCTCGCACAGCATTATTTTATGTTTTAACTCATTGAATTCCTTAGAAAGGTTTTGCAGCTGAGCATCACCCAGCAAACGCTGGGTTTCGGGCGTAATCTGGAACCAATACGAACTGCCGGAAGACTCTTTGGCCGAAGGAAGAGCTTTTACCCCAAGCCCTGCCAAACGCTGCTCCAATGCCTGGGCGGGCTCAGGGCGACTCAAACCACCTATATATAGACACTGACCATCAGGCTTTCCTCCAGTCCTTTTTTCACTAGAAGCATCACCACCTGCCTCACTCAGCAAGCGAATATCCTGTTGCGAGCTACGATAGAGACTGAGCGGCGTGACATCCTTTGCGCGTAGCGGCGCCTCCTGCTGATGCCAGACGTAATAAAAAACATTGAGTACCAGGAGCAGAAGGAACAACCAACGCATACAAACCTCAGGACAAAGGACACGCCATAGCCAAACCCACGAATACCAAATCGGGAACAACCCTAGCCTCAGGCGCGATATCCGAGACTAGCTCGGCGTCCCCCCCCGTAATGTAGACACTGTAGTCATCACCCCAGTAGGCACGCGCCATCTCCAACTGCGTCAGTACGAATCCTCTGAGCATCAACGCACAACCACGCTCGACAGCCTCAGCCGTATTGCGTCCAGGCTCCTGACTCGTCAATGCCCGCTCCGCTGCGAGGTCTCCATAGCGAATTTTTCGAGTATGAGTACGCAGCTGATTACGCATTAGCGGCATGCCAGGACAAATGAAACCTCCTAGATGCTCACCTTCCGACGAGATGAAATCAGCAGTCACCGCAGTGCCAAAATCAAGAACCAGACAAGCCCCTTTAGCCAAGTGAAAACCACCAAGCATTGCCAACCAGCGATCAAGGCCAAGGCGCTCATAATCGTCGTAACCATTCTTAACACCGGACATCTCGCGAGCCGGCGCCGCACAAACAACGGAAACGCCGAACTCATGTTTGAGCACGCCAATCAGCAAATTAGTCTCATCTTCAGTTCTTACGCTGACGAGACGGCACTTATCGAGAGACACTTTCTCTAGCGATCGAAGACTGTTTACCAATGCCTCATCAGAGTCGGCCACACCTTCCGCGATCACGATACCCGCCTCAACGCGCAGCACACGCCACTTGATAAAGCTGTTTCCACAATCGAGCTCAAGAATCATCACGCAACCTCAAGCTGAGCTCACCGCCACTAAAGACTTTTTCCACGCCATCTACCTTCAGCCGCAGCGCGCCTTGATTATCGATTCCCAGCACCACACCATCCACCTGGTGGACACCAGCAGTGAGGGAAACCGGCTGCCCTTGCCACAAGTGGCTCGCCTCCCATTCCGCCTGAAGCGCAGCGAAGCCGTCAGATTGGTGACGCTGCAAATAAAGCTGCAGCTGCTTACTTAGCTCAATCGCCAGAATATTGCGATCACACGCCTGCCCCGACTCCAAACGCATTGAAGTCCATTGCTGATCGACTTCATCCGTAGTCTGCATGTTCACATTGATGCCTATACCCAACACTACGTGACACACGTCAGCAGGATCCCCAACCAGCTCCAACAGAATCCCGGCGATTTTTTTTCGCCCGACCAATACATCATTGGGCCACTTCAAACCTGCACCTGGCACTCCAAGCACATGCAAGGCTTGCATGACGGCGAGCCCGACAACAAGACTCAACCCCTCAAGCTGACGCATCCCACCATCAATACGCAACACGAGGCTGTAATAGAGATTTTCAGCGAACGGGCTCACCCATTTACGGCCTCTGCGCCCACGCCCTGAGCTCTGGCGCTCAGCCAATACAATAAAGGGAGCCGCCCGCCCCCCATCCACCGCGCGCAGCGATTCAGCATTAGTAGAGTCGACAGAATCGAAGATACTGACAGACCAGCCGCAAAGGCCTTCCTCTATCTTGAGCACGTCAAGCAATGTCAATGGCGAGGCCAATTGATAGCCCCTTCCCCGAACTTTATGTATGGACAATCCAAGCTCAGCCTCCAGGTGTTGAAGCTGCTTCCACACCGCACTTCGACTAACTCCCAAGGCAGCACCCAAAGCCTGACCGGAATGGAATCGACCATCCTTCAGGAGATTCAACAACGTCAGCATGCAGGTCTCGCCTCTGAATGAGGCCCGAATAATAGCTATGCACCGGGCCGTTGCATAGAATTCAAAAAATCCACTTTCCTGCGGAC
>NZ_JBWXMQ010000040.1:0-2851 GCF_056626735.1 Pseudomonas sp. 1
TCTGTCGCTGACCGCGACCGGCACCGTGGCCGAGGGCGGCTCGATTGTTTACACCGCGACCCTGACCAACCCGGCCGGCACTCCGGTGACCGTGACCCTGTCGAACGGTGCCGTGATCACCATCGAAGCCGGTAAAACCACCGGCACCGTCAGCGTTCCAGCCCCGGCCGATGACGTCTACAAAGACGCCGGCAAGGTTGAAGTCACGATCAAGGACGCGTCCGGTGGCAACTTCGAGAACCTGGTGCCGAGCACTGTTCCGGCCGTCACCGAGGTCACCGACACCATCGACACCACCACGGTCAAACTGACCGCGACCGAGTCGGCGGCGGAAGGCGGCACCGTCACCTACACCGCCACCGTCGGCGCACCAGTCACCGGTTCGCCGGTGACCGTGACCCTGGCCAACGGTCAGCAGATCACCATCGAGGTCGGTAAAACCACTGGCACCGTCACCACCACCGCACCGAACGATGCACTCAATGGTCACGAACCGCTGACCAACTCAATCACTGGCGTGAGCGGCGGCAACTACGAAAACCTCGTGGCCGACAAAACCCCGGTCAGCACCACCGTGACCGACACCGTCGACACCACCAACCTGACCCTGAGCGCGACGCCGGAAGTCAACGAAGGTGGCCAGATCACCTACACCGCGACCCTGACCAACGCCGCCGGCACCCCGGTGACCGTGACGTTGAGCAACGGCGCCGTGATCACCATCGAGGCCGGCAAAACCACCGGCACCGTGACCGTCGACGCACCGAAGGACGACGTCTACAAGGACGCCGGCACCGTTGAAACGACCATCAAGGGCGCCACTGGCGGCAACTTTGAAAACCTGGTCACCAACACTGCCCCGGCGGTCACCACCGTTCACGACACCATCGACACGTCCACCGTGTCGCTGACCGCTACCGCCAACGTCGCCGAAGGCGAAACCGTGGTCTACACCGCGACCGTGACCGCGCCAGTGACCGGTTCACCGGTCGTGGTGACTCTGTCCAACGGCCAGACCATCACCATCGCCGTGGGCGAAACCACCGGCACCGTGAACTTCGTCGCGCCGAACAGCCCGCTGGCGGGCGGCAGCTCGCTGAGTGTGACCATCGACAAGGCCACCGGTGGCAACTACGAAAACCTGGCGGTCGACAGCAAACCGGCCAACACCTCGGTTTCGGACACGGTCGACACCACCAACCTCAACCTGACCGCCACCGACTCGGTGGCCGAGGGTGGTTCGATTGTCTACACCGCGACGCTGACCAACCCGGCCGGCACCCCGGTGACCGTGACCCTGTCGAACGGTGCAGTGATCACCATCGAAGCCGGTAAAACCACCGGCACCGTGACCGTCGATGCGCCGAAAGATGACGTCTACAAAGACGCCGGCAAAGTCGAAGTCACGATCAAGGACGCAACCGGCGGCAACTTCGAGAACTTGGTGCCGAGCACCGTTCCGGCCGTGACCAACGTCACCGATACCATCGATACCACTACGGTCAAACTGACCGCGACCGAAACCGCTGCTGAAGGTGGCACCGTCACCTATACCGCCACGGTGGGCGCGCCTGTCACAGGTTCGCCTGTGACTGTGACCCTGGCCAATGGTCAGTCGATCACCATCGAAGTCGGCAATACCACCGGTACCGTGACCACCACCGCACCGAACGATGCGTTGAACGGTCACGCACCGCTGACCAACGCGATCACCGCCGTGACTGGCGGCAACTACGAAAACCTCGTCGCCGACAAAACGCCGGTTTCGACCACTGTCACCGACACGGTCGACACCACCAACCTGACCCTCAGCGCCACCAACTCGGTTGCCGAGGGCGGTTCGATCGTTTACACCGCGACTCTGACTAACCCGGCCGGCACCCCGGTGACCGTGACGCTGTCGAACGGCGCAATCATCACTATCGAAGCCGGCAAAACCACCGGCACTGTGAATGTTGCCGCACCTGCCGATGACGTTTACAAAGACGCCGGCAAGGTTGAAGTCACGATCAAGGACGCAACCGGTGGCAACTTCGAGAACCTTGTTCCGAGCACCGTGCCAGCCGTAACGGAAGTCACCGACACCATCGACACGACGACCGTGAAGCTGACCGCTTCCGAAACTGCTGCTGAAGGTGGCACCGTCACCTACACCGCAACCGTGGATGCGCCTGTGACTGGCTCGCCTGTGACTGTGACCCTGGCCAATGGTCAGTCGATCACCATCGAAGTCGGCAAGACCACCGGTACCGTGACCACCACCGCACCGAACGATGCGTTGAACGGTCACGCACCGCTGACCAACGCCATCACCAACGTCAGCGGCGGCAACTACGAGAATCTGGTGGCCGACAAAACGCCGGTCAGCACCACCGTGACCGACACGGTCGACACCACCAACCTGTCGCTGACCGCGACCGGCACCGTGGCCGAGGGCGGCTCGATTGTTTACACCGCGACTCTGACCAACCCGGCGGGCACGCCGGTGACCGTGACGTTGAGCAACGGCGCCGTGATCACCATCGAAGCGGGCAAGACCACCGGAACCGTGACCGTTCCGGCCCCGGCCGATGACGTCTACAAAGACGCCGGCAAAGTCGAAGTCACCATCAAGGATGCAACCGGTGGCAACTTCGAGAACCTGGTGCCTAGCACTGTTCCGGCCGTGACCGAAGTCACCGACACCATCGACACGACGACCGTGAAGCTGACCGCTTCCGAAACTGCCGCCGAAGGTGGCACCGTTACTTACACCGCGACCGTGGGCGCTCCGGTAACTGGCTCGCCGGTGGTCGTGACCCTGTCCAACGGTCAGCAAATCACCATCGAAGTCGGCAAGACCACCGGCACA
>NZ_JBWXMQ010000041.1:0-2460 GCF_056626735.1 Pseudomonas sp. 1
TTGTTCTGTGACTGCGTACCTTTTGTATAATGGGTCAGCGACTTATTTTCAGTGGCGAGCTTAACCGAATAGGGGAGGCGTAGCGAAAGCGAGTCTTAATAGGGCGTCTAGTCGCTGGGAATAGACCCGAAACCGGGCGATCTATCCATGGGCAGGTTGAAGGTTAGGTAACACTGACTGGAGGACCGAACCGACTACCGTTGAAAAGTTAGCGGATGACCTGTGGATCGGAGTGAAAGGCTAATCAAGCTCGGAGATAGCTGGTTCTCCTCGAAAGCTATTTAGGTAGCGCCTCATGTATCACTGTAGGGGGTAGAGCACTGTTTCGGCTAGGGGGTCATCCCGACTTACCAAACCGATGCAAACTCCGAATACCTACAAGTGCCGAGCATGGGAGACACACGGCGGGTGCTAACGTCCGTCGTGAAAAGGGAAACAACCCAGACCGTCAGCTAAGGTCCCAAAGTTATGGTTAAGTGGGAAACGATGTGGGAAGGCTTAGACAGCTAGGAGGTTGGCTTAGAAGCAGCCACCCTTTAAAGAAAGCGTAATAGCTCACTAGTCGAGTCGGCCTGCGCGGAAGATGTAACGGGGCTCAAACCATACACCGAAGCTACGGGTATCACGCAAGTGATGCGGTAGAGGAGCGTTCTGTAAGCCTGTGAAGGTGAGTTGAGAAGCTTGCTGGAGGTATCAGAAGTGCGAATGCTGACATGAGTAACGACAATGGGTGTGAAAAACACCCACGCCGAAAGACCAAGGTTTCCTGCGCAACGTTAATCGACGCAGGGTTAGTCGGTCCCTAAGGCGAGGCTGAAAAGCGTAGTCGATGGAAAACAGGTTAATATTCCTGTACTTCTGGTTATTGCGATGGAGGGACGGAGAAGGCTAGGCCAGCTTGGCGTTGGTTGTCCAAGTTTAAGGTGGTAGGCTGAAATCTTAGGTAAATCCGGGGTTTCAAGGCCGAGAGCTGATGACGAGTTGCCTTTAGGCGACGAAGTGGTTGATGCCATGCTTCCAAGAAAAGCTTCTAAGCTTCAGATAACCAGGAACCGTACCCCAAACCGACACAGGTGGTTGGGTAGAGAATACCAAGGCGCTTGAGAGAACTCGGGTGAAGGAACTAGGCAAAATGGCACCGTAACTTCGGGAGAAGGTGCGCCGGTGAGGGTGAAGCACTTGCTGCGTAAGCCCACGCCGGTCGAAGATACCAGGCCGCTGCGACTGTTTATTAAAAACACAGCACTCTGCAAACACGAAAGTGGACGTATAGGGTGTGACGCCTGCCCGGTGCCGGAAGGTTAATTGATGGGGTTAGCTAACGCGAAGCTCTTGATCGAAGCCCCGGTAAACGGCGGCCGTAACTATAACGGTCCTAAGGTAGCGAAATTCCTTGTCGGGTAAGTTCCGACCTGCACGAATGGCGTAACGATGGCGGCGCTGTCTCCACCCGAGACTCAGTGAAATTGAAATCGCTGTGAAGATGCAGTGTATCCGCGGCTAGACGGAAAGACCCCGTGAACCTTTACTATAGCTTTGCACTGGACTTTGAATTTGCTTGTGTAGGATAGGTGGGAGGCTTTGAAGCGTGGACGCCAGTTCGCGTGGAGCCATCCTTGAAATACCACCCTGGCAACTTTGAGGTTCTAACTCAGGTCCGTTATCCGGATCGAGGACAGTGTATGGTGGGTAGTTTGACTGGGGCGGTCTCCTCCTAAAGAGTAACGGAGGAGTACGAAGGTGCGCTCAGACCGGTCGGAAATCGGTCGTAGAGTATAAAGGCAAAAGCGCGCTTGACTGCGAGACAGACACGTCGAGCAGGTACGAAAGTAGGTCTTAGTGATCCGGTGGTTCTGTATGGAAGGGCCATCGCTCAACGGATAAAAGGTACTCCGGGGATAACAGGCTGATACCGCCCAAGAGTTCATATCGACGGCGGTGTTTGGCACCTCGATGTCGGCTCATCACATCCTGGGGCTGAAGCCGGTCCCAAGGGTATGGCTGTTCGCCATTTAAAGTGGTACGCGAGCTGGGTTTAGAACGTCGTGAGACAGTTCGGTCCCTATCTGCCGTGGACGTTTGAGATTTGAGAGGGGCTGCTCCTAGTACGAGAGGACCGGAGTGGACGAACCTCTGGTGTTCCGGTTGTCACGCCAGTGGCATTGCCGGGTAGCTATGTTCGGGAAAGATAACCGCTGAAAGCATCTAAGCGGGAAACTTGCCTCAAGATGAGATCTCACTGGAACCTTGAGTTCCCTGAAGGGCCGTCGAAGACTACGACGTTGATAGGTTGGGTGTGTAAGCGCTGTGAGGCGTTGAGCTAACCAATACTAATTGCCCGTGAGGCTTGACCATATAACACCCAAGCAATCTGCAGACTCGAAAGAGACCAGATTGCGGTGTGTGAAGACGCAATGAACCGAAAGTTCGACGCTCACAAAACACCGAAAGCTGTCACAT
>NZ_JBWXMQ010000042.1:0-1651 GCF_056626735.1 Pseudomonas sp. 1
ACTCCCCCTTGAAAGGAAGTGCGGGTTTTCATAGTGGGGACTGGTAAATAAATGCGTCCCCTTTTATTCCGAGGTTTTTGCAGCTCTCAGAATGGGATCAAGCACCATGCGCCAATTAAGATATCATCATATCGACTACCGTAAGTAAAACCAGTTTGCTGCATGACATAGTTGAGATACGGGGCATCGGGGGGTCGAGCACACGCCCAATATTCGGATGCCCTTGGCACTGGGGCAAAATAAACACGGGAGAGATCACGACTTACCTGTGTTCCGTGCGTTGAAATGCCTCCAAGAGACTGCATCCATGCAATCGCTGTTGCGCTGGAAGTTCGCTGCTCATTTATAACAAGACGGAAGATATTGCTCACAACAACTCGGTATTGAACACTGTTTTGCAGGGCGTCAGTGACCGTAATCGTTGTTGTGCCACGGCGGTTGCCTACAACTTTTCCGCTTTGATCCACAGAAGCGACCAAGGGAGCAAGCGACGAGTAAGTGTAGGGTTTTTTTCCTCCCTGAGCTTGCCGAACTTCTGTGTTTCCAACAGAGTCTTGTCCAGTTTTTGGCCAACCATCGTACTTCACAGAAAAACCGTCCAAATTCATGTCGCTGGTTTTAATCGAAAGAGGGGCCACTACGGTGAAGTCCCACGCTGCCGAAGTCGCCCCATCTCCATACAACGCCTTGGCGGTGAAGCTGTGAGGCGCTACGGTCAGGTCGGTCACTGTCAGCCTCCAGATCCCGGTCGTCGGATCGGCGGGAGGCTGCCCTTTGGACGTCGTGCCATCGAATACCTCGACCTTCTGGTTCTCGGCGGCCGTGCCGATGAGCGTCACGCTGGTTTTGACGGTGACGCCGCCGTCGGGGATTTCGACGCCTTCGGAATCCTCCGCTCGGGTGATGACCGGTTTTACATCCGGGATAGCCTTGACCGTATAGGTTCGCAGCGGGAAGGACACCGCTTCGGCTTCGGTCAGACTCCCCCCCAACCCGGCCTTGAGTTCGAGGGTGAACGGCGTGTCATGCTTGAGCCCCTGAAGTTCGTTCAAGATCGCTGCGGGAGTGTTGTAATCGTAGTGACTCGTGATCCAGTCTGGATTGGTTTTAGATCCTGGCGGTGTCCAGAGCAATTTTTCGTACGTGTCGCCATTGGCCAATGTGCCTTTGATCCACAGCCACACATATTGATTCAGGGCAATCAGTGGCCAGTTGGGGGCGCGAAAAGTGGCGGCAGTTTTGATCACACTCAGATCCAGCTCTGGTCCGTCGCCGCTGTTGGCCGCCTGAAGGATCTTCGGCACGTTCGACTGATTCAACTCCAGTGCCTTTACCGCCAAGGGGAGGACATCCGACGGTAACGGCTCACCGCTGCCGCGTTTCACCGTGTAGCTGACCGTCACCGCTTTGTTCAGGTTAAAGGCCACCACGCTGTTGGCCAGCGGTATCGGCTGCGGCCCGAGAACGGTGACGGTTTCTTCCGGCGCCGTGTGTGAGCCTCCCGCTGGTGTGCCCGCCGCACCGGTCCAGGTGGCAATGATTTTGTCACCGAGCTGCATGCCTTTGTAATCCACGATGGCGGTCAGGGCGTCCTTGGCGTCATTCGGGATCAGGCTGAGGTCATTCGGCGCTTCCTTGATGCGCGGTGCCG
>NZ_JBWXMQ010000044.1:0-1501 GCF_056626735.1 Pseudomonas sp. 1
ATCAAGCTCACCCGCCCCGGTGGCCATGACACCGACGAAGGGCCGGGGCACTCGAAACTGAAAATGACGATCCCCAGGGAAATTCTCGATGGCGGCATCGACAAGGACAACATCGCCGCCGGTGTGCCGATCACCATTGGTCCCTCCGACGACGGCCCGCAGCCTTACGCCAATGCAACGGCCGGCGATTTGGTTCAGGTGACCTGGGGCGGGGTGTTCGTCATCCACGGGCCGCTGACTCAGGAGGAGGCCGACGGTACAGTGCCGCTTGTCGTGCAGATCACCGAGGCAACCATTCGCGAGGCGGGTGACTCCGCAGATGCCGGTCTCGCCGTGGCCTTCGAGCTCTACGACATGGTCGATAACCGCTCCGAAGACTGGAGTTACGAGCAGCGTGTCAGGGTGGAGTCCGATACCGACAGACTGGCCGCCCCCATCTGCAAGGAAGCGGTGAATAACGAGCTGGATGCCGACAAGCTGGGGGATGCCTGTGGCACGGCGCAGATCCTTGCCGTGGACAGCAACAAGTTCAAGGTGGGTGACACCCCCATCGTCCGGCTCAAGGGCACACCGGTTGAAGGGGCACCGATCGACATGGAAATCACCGGCGAGGCGCTGGCCAGTGTCCCCAGCATCCCCGAGATCCCGATACCCAATGCCGCGCTGCGGCAGTTGGCCAAGACCCAGATCAGCCTGTCCTTTCGCCTGAAAAAAGCCGACGGTTCCGCCGACCTGCTGTCCAAGACCCAGTTCATCAATGTCATCGGCGAGATCCAGCGGTTACAGGCCCCGGTCGCCCTCGACGCGGCACAGGGCGCGCTCGATCCGGACTTGGCACAGGCGCGCATCGAGATTCCATTCGACAGCGCCTTTGCGGCCGGCCAGGCGATCAAGCTGATCTGGCTCGGCACCCGGCCTGACCTGAGCACCTACCTGCCTGACCTGCCGCTGCGCCCGATTACCAATGGCGATATCACGGCCGGTGTGCCCTTGCTGATCAACGTCCCGGGCCTTCATCTGAAACAGATCGAAGGCGGCACGCTGGATCTGTATTACCAGTTGCTGATCGACGACGCGGTGCTGGGAACGATGAACCGCGTCAACGCCACCCACGCCATCCGCGACTCGATTCACGCCGAGATCCTGAACGTCGGCGAACCGAGGAAAGAGCTGCCGGAGCCGAAAGTGGACGGCGTGGTGGACGGCGTATTGCCGGCGGACACGGCCGGCACCACGTTGACCGTTGAATACCTGAACACCGTCAAGGATGACGAGGTGACCGGTGTGTGGCTGGGCTCGAAAACCGGTCGGTATGACGACTCGCTCAAGCTGTCCTCGTTTACTGCCGGTCAACCGGTGCCGTTCCCCATCAACGCCGAGTTGATCAAGGACAATGAAGGGGGAACGGTCGAGGCGTTCTACTCCATCAAATGGGCGGATGGACGGCCGACCAGTTATTCCGATGAGAAGGCATTCAGTGTGGGTGTGGCGCTGGACCTGA
>NZ_JBWXMQ010000045.1:0-1315 GCF_056626735.1 Pseudomonas sp. 1
GTTGTCTAGTCCTGAAATAGGTTTACACCTGTTTCAGCCTCAAAACGCCCGATGCACCGCATCGGGTGTTTTGTATTTCAGCGACAGATGAGGCCGCTCGTTGTTATAGATCTGTACCGACTCGTCCACCATCCGGATGGCCTCTGCAAAATTTTTGGGGCGATGCAGCAATAACTCGTTTTTCAAAATCCCGTTCACACGCTCAGCCAACGCGTTTTGGTAGCAGTCGTAGCCATCGGTCATTGAGCAGGTGATGCCGTATTTGGCATGCAGCCGCTGATAAAGCTCGGAGCAGTATTGGACGCCTCTATCCGAGTGATGCACCAAACATTGCTTCGTTGTCCGCTGCTTGAGGGCTTTGTTGAACGCCTGGATCACCGATTCGGTGTGCAAGCTTTCATGGACATGGTGCCCCACGATTTTTCGGGAGTACGCATCGGTGATCAAACTCAGATAAGCCACACCCGTTTGCGTCGGTAAGTAGGTGATGTCCGCAACCCATACTTGCTCTGGCGCCTTGGCAACTACCTGAATCGGTCCATCTTTGAGCAGGTTTGGATGCCGGCGAAAGCGATGATGGCTATCTGTCGTTTTGTGATAGGCCCGTCTGCGGGGAACCAGCTCGCGCCGATCTCGCAAGATATCGAATAACCGGTCTCGACCGACCTTTACGGACACCTCTGGCTCAGTGTGCATCAGATTGTGAAGTTTTCGGGTGCCAAGGCGCGGTTGCCTAAGTCGTTTCTCCCTCACGAATCCCATCACTTCCTGGGCATGACGGGCCCGGGCATCACACGCGCGGTTGCGCTTGTAATAAGCCTGACGGGAAATCCCCATGAACTGGCAAGCCCGACTAATGCTCAGGTCTTGGATCTGCCCTTGGGAGAGGACTTGCCGGATCGCTTTTTTACGACAGAAACACCGAAGTCGTTCTTTAAAACATCAACGACAGCTTCGAAAAACTGAGCTTTCTGGTTGGCTTGGGCCAGCTTTTCTTCGAGCTCTTTGATTCGCTGTTCGGGTGTCAGTGGTTTATCGGGCTCATCCATGGAACGGGGTCTCTTGGAGCGAATGGACGCGCCTTGACTCCAGTCCTGCCGACCATGCCTGCGTAACCAGTTCAGTACGGTCGATTTACCCTGAATGCCATAACGCTCTTGAGCCTCTTTATAACTCAACTCGCCTTTTTCGACCTGATCGACGACCGACAATTTAAAAGTCCGCGTGTAATCACGCTGACTGCGCCTTTTTCCTGTATTCATTACTCCCTCCTGAGAATGGGTCAGAAGGTGTAAACCTTATTCAGGACGAGACA
>NZ_JBWXMQ010000046.1:0-1169 GCF_056626735.1 Pseudomonas sp. 1
TAGCGTGCCCGCCAATTCTCGCGAGCACGAACCACGGACGGTTTGGACATCGCGCTCTTTTCCTCTTTGCTTAAGGATAAGCGTATGTTCCGGTCGGCCAATGCGGCGCATTTCGTGTTGCAGATTCCTGCGATCCGCCACGACTTCAAGGTCCTGGCCTTCAGCGGCACCGAAGCGATCAGCACCCTCTACGGCATTCACATTGAACTGGTCAGCGAACACCCGGATTTCGATCTGGAAAGCTTGCTTGCCCGGCCCGCGTTTCTGCAGTTTGGCCACAACGGCGAAGGCATTCACGGGCATATCGAGGATGTGTTGGCGGGTGAGTCGGGCAAGCGTCTGACCCGCTACCACCTGACACTGGTGCCGGCGCTGCACTACTTGCAGTTCAGTCGTGATCAGCGGATTTTCCAGCAGCGTACGGTGCCGCAGATCATCGCGCAGGTGCTCAAGGGGCATGGCATTCAAGCGGATGCCTTCAGCTTTCATGTCGCGGCGAATCCGCCCCGTGATTACTGCACCCAGTACGGCGAATCCGATCTGGAGTTCATCCAGCGCCTGTGCGCCGAGGACGGTATCGCCTGGCATCACCAGCACTCGGCGGACGGGCATCTGCTGGTATTTACCGATGACCAGGTGTTTTTACCCAAGCTCGGCGCCACGCCCTATCGGCAGGACTCCGGCATGGTGGCCGAGCATCCGGTGGTCAGCCGTTTCAGCATTCGTACCGGCACCCGCACCAGCACGGTCGTGCGCCGCGACTATGACCTCAAGCGCCCGAGCCTGCTGGTCGAGAGTCGCTTTACCGCCGATTTCACTCCGGTGCTGGAGGATTACCGCTATCCGCTGTTGATCGAGAACGAAAGACGCGGCAAGCAGCTCGCACGGCAGGCGCTGGAGCGCTCTCGCGCCGACTATGAGCTGGGTGAAGGAGAGAGCGATCAAGCCAACCTGCGCAGCGGCCATCTCTTTGAACTGGCCGAACACCCGCGCCAACACTGCAACGACCTGTGGCTGTTGCTCAGCGTTTCCCACGAGGGGCGTCAGCCCCAGGTGCTTGAAGAATCGGTCACCAGCGATGCGAAAGACACCGACGGTTTCACCCAGGGTTATCGCAATACCTTCAGCGTGATCCCTGCCGAGGTGGTGTTCCGGCCACCGCTGCCGGC
>NZ_JBWXMQ010000047.1:0-1103 GCF_056626735.1 Pseudomonas sp. 1
GGCCGCCGCGCAGTCGGCACTGGCGGCGCCGGAATCTTCACAAACGCTCCTTGCGTTATCCATGACCACGCAATTGGCCGCCCTGACTCAGGCAGCAGAGCAGGCTGCGTCCGTCTGCGCCGTGTGCGAAAAACTGGCGCAGGTGAGCGCATGAATCGGGCGTATCTGTTGCTGGATCAAATCCAGATCGAAAACCTTCCGGAACGCCTGTTCGAGCTGACGGGAGGCGTAATGCCTCACTCGCTTTATCAGCGCACGGCCTACAGCGCCCTGGATAAAGCAGGCCCCGTACTGGTGGCGGTAACCCCTGACAGTCCTCTGGCGCAGGTCTTTTCACAGGAGTGGAGCACGACGGCGGGGCTCTGGCTGGAGTCGCAAGCCGATGAGGGGGCATTGCTGGAGCATTTGCGCAGCCTGATCCACGCCCGTGTCGAGGGTGATGTGACCGTGCTCTTTCGCTTTTACGATCCCCGCATCACCGCGTTGTGGCTGGCGGACAAGCCCGCAGCAGAGCGGGATCGGTTGATGGGGCCGGTGCACCTGATCCGGCTGCCGGGCCTGCAGATCCGGCAGCTCACCGAGCAACCGGCGATCCCTTACGCGGACAGACCGTGGCTGGTGTTCACGGCAGAGCAGCTCAATGACCTGAACGCTGCGAAACGCCGGACATTCGCCGGGCAACTGATCGAACATGCTCTGCGGTATTTCCCGAAATGCCTTGGATCGCAGGAACCGACGGCTTTGCAGCAATGGGCCATGGACTGTCAGGGCAGTGCGGCGCGCAATGGCTTCAGTGCCGTGGAGGAGGTGCTGCTCTGGGCGCGTTTCTACGCAGTGCTGGGGGCGGACTTTCCCGATGGCCCGGAGCACGGCGCCTACCGGCAGTTGCTGGCCGAGCCTGGTGTGTTGCCCCACCAGCGCCTGGACAACCTCAACAGCGCATTGACGCATCAGTCGCTGACTGACAAGGACCTCACCCTATGAGCGCCGAAAAACTTGCCATGGTCGACCAGGCCGCGCAGGCCGAACGGGCCGCCAAAGCCCAGCCGCATGTGGATATCAACAGCACGGTGCATCCGTGTCCCGCCAGTCAGCCTGATCTT
>NZ_JBWXMQ010000048.1:0-962 GCF_056626735.1 Pseudomonas sp. 1
AGGCACCGCGCATCAAGGAAGCGCCGAACGACCTCAGCCTGATCCCGAATGACGCCAAGGATGCCCTGACCGCCATTGTGGATTACGCCGGCATGCAGCTCGGTGACAAAATCATTGCCACCTGGACCGGTGCGGCGGGCACACCAGCAGGAGGCTCACACACGGCGCCGGAAGAAACCGTCACCGTGCTCGGGCCGCAGGAGATACCGCTGGCCAACAGCGTGGTGGCTTTCAACCTGAACAAACCGGTGACGGTCAGCTACACGGTGAAACGCGGGAATGCGACACCACTGCCTTCGACTACCCGTACTTTGGCGGTACAGTCGCTGGTGCTGGATTTTTCCAACGTGCCGAAGATCGTTCAGGCGGCCAACCACGGTGACGGGCCGGAGCTGGACGTCGCGGCCCTGACCGGCAATGCAATCTTGCGCGCCATGGTCTGGCCGTTCATTGCGTTGGGGCAGAGAGTGTGGATGCGCCTGTCCGGTACGAACAATGACAACACGCCTTATGCGAAAACCATCTGGAATGGTGGAAACGCTGGGACAAACCAGGGCTGGATCGACCGTGGCTACTACGACTCAACGGTGTTGAAGACCGAGATACAGGCGCTCAAGGATGGCTCGTCATTCACGATCGAATTCAAGGCCGGGTTGAGTGGCAGTCTGCAGGAAAGCGATGCGGTGACCTTTCCGGTGCGGACTTACACCATCAAGGCCGTGGAGGATGTGAAACCGGTCATCACCCGAGCGGAGGATTCCGAAGGCTTCGAAATCCCCGACGGCGGCACCATTGTAGAAACCAGCGTGACGCTCATCGGCACGGCCGCCGAGAACCAGAAGGTCGAGGTATTCGATGGCACGACATCTAAAGGGCAGCCTCCCGCCGATCCGACGACCGGGATCTGGACGCTGACAGTGACCGACCTGACCGTAGCGCCCCACAGCTTCACCGCCAAGGCT
>NZ_JBWXMQ010000049.1:0-897 GCF_056626735.1 Pseudomonas sp. 1
GGGAGCTCGGGGTTTCGCTTCCTGGCCTGCGGTGACACCTTCATCCGCAGCAATCGATCATGTTTGTTGTAGCGGATCACTTCCTCGCAGACCGTGCTCTTTTTTGCCGGAATCAACCAATGCCGGTGGCTGCCGGCATTGTGCAAGCTCGACAGCAGCTCAGCGCCCCAGAACCCTTTGTCGAACAACGTGATCGAGTGATCGGGAATTTGCTGAAGGAACTCGTCGGCCAAGCGCATTTCACTGCGTCGGTAGGGACTCAATTGCGCATCCAGGATCACGTGCGAGCGCACATTCATCAGCGCGACCAAGCGCAGCATGGGAAAAGGGGTCTGGCGCTCGCTCGAGGTATTTCCCGATCCGAAATGCTCTCGAAGCTCGGGCGTATCCGGGGTACGCAAGAGTGCTCCGTCCACCGCAAACACCTGCAGGTCATGCCAGGTATCACCGTCATAGCGCTCCGTACCCCATTGGGTTCCGGTCTTGCGGAACAACCACTCAACGGGATCGGCGCCGAGCCGCTTGCGGGCTTCAGTGACACCGCTGCGCGCCAACAGATGGTCGGAGGCCAAGCCTTGGGCACAAATGTTCAAACGCCTGGCGACCTCATGAACCGGTTCGTCACGAAACAGCGCCATACCGAGCACCAGCCAGAGAACCTGGTCAGCAGGCAGACGACGTCGGCGGATGGTGGCTTGACTGGAGAGATCCAGCGCAGACGCCACCCACTCGATGGGGATGTTTTGGGTGAAGGTGCTGAGGTCGCAGAAGTTGAAAAGGTCGCCCAAGTCGAGCAGGTCTTGTTGAACAGACATAAAAAATCCGATGCCAGAGGTCTGGCATCGGATTTTCGGGGAAGCCCGCCTGGGACTCAAATGCTTAAGTGAACAGCATTAC
>NZ_JBWXMQ010000050.1:0-883 GCF_056626735.1 Pseudomonas sp. 1
ACCGGCATCGCCGCCAAGGGTCATAAAGTCGAGGTATTCGATGGCACGACATCCAAAGGGCAGCCTCCCGCCGATCCGGGGACCGGGATCTGGACGCTGACAGTGACCGACCTGACCGTCGCGCCTCACAGCTTCACCGCCAGGGCGTTGTATGGTTCCGGCCAGACGTCGGCAGCGCGGAGCTTCACCGTATTAAGTCCTCTATGGATTGATCCATCTCAGATGAATTTGAATGGAGCCAATGTCTCAATCGCGGGTACTTCGCTCAAGTGGGAGAAAGTCGGCAATCCTCCCGGAACTAGTGCGACGCGCCAAGCAACAGGCGGAATCGGTCCATACATATATAAAACCTCTAACAGCTTGATTGCCTCGGTTGATGATGATGGAGTTGTGTGCAGTGAGGGGAACGGAACGGCCGACATCACAGTGGAGGATAAAACAGGCCAAGTAAAAAGTTATAAGGTTACTTGCAGCAATGTAAAAAGATACGTACACATTCAAAGTAGCTCAACTATTTCTCACTCTCAATACCTGCAATGGGCAAGAGAAAAAAACGCAACCCCGTATGCATCATACGCACAAATGCTCGGTGACGCGATAATACTTGAAATCAAATTTATTGTTCTCAACTCGTTTTCAGACCTTCTGAATGCATCAACTGAATTACAAAGCAGCAGCCGCTATTACGTCATGCATCAATTTAAGGGACGGAGTCCGGGACCTGGATCTCCAGGGAATGACAATATATATGAGAGCATTGCTATATTGAATCAATAGAACTAAAAGTGGAGAAATCAAAACTAAGAATAAAAGAGAATAAAAGGGGGCGCATTTATTTATCAGTCCCCACTATGAAAACCCGCACTTCCTTTCAACGGGGAGC
>NZ_JBWXMQ010000051.1:0-878 GCF_056626735.1 Pseudomonas sp. 1
TAGTGATTGCGTTAGTCAGTGGCGCATGACCATTCAACACGTCGTTCGGCGCGGTGGTGGTGACGGTGCCGGTGGTCTTACCGACTTCGATGGTGATTTGCTGGCCGTTCGACAGGGTCACGGTCACTGGCGAGCCGGTTACCGGTGCACCCACGGTGGCGGTGTAGGTGACGGTGCCACCCTCGGCCGCTGTCGTGGTCGCCGTCAGCTTCACGGTGGTGGTGTCGATGGTGTCGGTGACGCTGGTCACCGCTGGTGTGGTGCTGGTCACCAGGTTTTCGAAGTTGCCACCAGTGGCGGACTTGATCGTGGCCTGTACGTTGCCGGCGTCCTTGTAGACGTCATCGGCCGGTGCAGGAACGGTCACGGTGCCGGTGGTTTTGCCCGCGTCGATGGTGATGACGGCACCGTTCGACAAGGTCACGGTGACTGGCGAGCCAGCGGCGTTGGTCAGGGTCGCGGTGTAGGTGATCTGGCCACCTTCAGCCACGGTGCCGGTCGCGGTCAGCGACAGGTTGGTGGTGTCGATGGTGTCAGTGACCGTGGTCGAAACCGGAGTCTTGTCGGCGACCAGATTTTCGTAGTTGCCACCGCTCACGTTGGTGATGGCGTTGGTCAGCGGTGCATGGCCAGTCAGCACGTCGTTTGGCGCCGTCGTGGTTACGGTGCCAGTGGTTTTGCCGACTTCGATGGTGATGGTCTGGCCGTTCGACAGGGTCACAGTGACTGGCGAGCCGGTCACCGGTGCATCTACGGTAGCGGTGTAGGTGACGGTGCCACCTTCGGCAGCGGTTTCGGTCGCAGTCAGTTTGACCGTGGTGGTGTCGATGGTATCGGTGACGTTGGTCACGGCTGGCGTGTTGCTGGTCACCAGGTTT
>NZ_JBWXMQ010000052.1:0-835 GCF_056626735.1 Pseudomonas sp. 1
TGGGACTTCGCGGAAGAGGCCCTGGATCAACCAGAAAACGGGGAGAGCCATAATACAAGCGCCCAATATCAACGCATCAGGGTCTTCGAAGGCGTAGGCCAGTCCCAAAAACAACATTACTCCCGGCCACATCACCATCACCGCCGAGCCAATGCTGTAGTTACCGATATCGAGAAATACCTCGTTTTTGCGCCAGATGATGTTGAGCACATCAGAAGGTTTTCTGCCGGTGGGAACAGGCAGCGGCGCCAAATAATCATTGCGGGAAAAAATCCCCTTCTTCGTAGTGCCTGCGGTTGGCTTGCTCACACCTGCGCCTCAACTCGTCCGGCCAGCTCGGCTTCGCGTTTGGCAATGGCGACTTCCAGCTCCTGGGAGCGTTTGGCCCATTGTTCGGGAGGGAGGGGTTTTGACCATTCGATGATGTCGGGATGGGGCAATTCCGGTGGATGGGGAAGCTTCCAGTCCTGGAGCTTTTCCGCCAGATAAGTGCCCAGAATCGTAATGCAGAATAATCCCCACAAAACGTTCAACATGTCCCCTTTGCGCAGATCAACGATGAGCGAACCGATTTGGGTTTCTTCATAAGGAGCAATACCAACCCGACTTTCAGGCACTGCCTCTGGCCCTATTTCCATGTAACTACGGGTGCACTCCCACAACGCCATCGCCGTCGTACCACCGCCGCAGTTGAAGCCCAGCGAAAAATGCTGGTTGTCTTGGGTGGCATCCGGGTCGGGGTTTTCGAAACCGATGACCAGTAAACCCATCGTGGTTTTACCGGCCTGACTGACCGACGACTGCTGGGTGGCGGCCGCTGTCACGCTTTCCCAAG
>NZ_JBWXMQ010000053.1:0-814 GCF_056626735.1 Pseudomonas sp. 1
GAACCTGGTGACCAGCAACACGCCAGCCGTGACCAATGTCACCGACACCATCGACACCACCACGGTCAAACTGACCGCGACCGAGTCGGCGGCTGAAGGCGGGACCGTTACTTACACTGCGACTGTCGGTGCTCCAGTCACCGGTTCGCCTGTGACCGTGACCCTGTCCAACGGTCAGCAAATCACTATCGAAGTCGGCAAGACCACCGGCACCGTGACCACCACTGCACCGAACGATGCGCTGAACGGCCATGCACCGCTGACCAATGCGATCACCGGCGTAACCGGCGGTAATTACGAGAACCTCGTTGCCGACAAGACCCCGGTTTCGACCACCGTCACCGACACCGTCGACACCACCAACCTGACCCTCAGCGCCACCAACTCCGTCGCCGAGGGCGGTTCGATCATCTACACCGCAACGTTGACCAACGCCGCCGGCACTCCGGTAACTGTGACTCTGAGCAACGGCGCCGTGATCACCATCGAGGCCGGTAAAACCACTGGCACCGTGACGGTTCCGGCCCCTGCCGATGACGTCTACAAGGACGCCGGCATCGTGGAAGCGACGATCAAGTCCGCGACCGGTGGCAACTTCGAAAATCTGGTGACCAGCACGGTTCCTGCGGTGACCCAGGTCACTGACACCATCGACGCCACCACGGTGAAACTCACCGCGACCGAGTCGGCGGCTGAAGGCGGGAACGTTACGTACACCGCGACCGTGGGTGCACCTGTCACCGGCTCGCCAGTGACCGTGACCCTGTCGAACGGTCAGCAAATCACCATCGAAGTCGGTAAAACCACCGGCACC
>NZ_JBWXMQ010000054.1:0-752 GCF_056626735.1 Pseudomonas sp. 1
GCCGACTCCGTTGGCAACACCTACCAGGAAGGCCACGAAGACCAGGTCATGGTTCAGGCTTTCACCCACGACGTGATCATCCCGCGTGACCCGCAATCCGGTCAGCCAACCGGTCAGCGCGTTCACAAGCCAGTTGTGATCACCAAGGTCTACGACAAGGCTTCGCCTCTGCTGCAAGCCGCTCTGACCTCCGGCGAGCGCATGAGCGAAATCGTTATCCAGTGGTACCGCACTTCGGCTCAAGGTACCCAAGAGCACTACTACACCACCAAACTGGAAGACGCGATCATCGTCGCCATCAACAACAAAATGCACAACTGCCAGGATCCAGGCAACGCGCACTTCACCCACCTGGAAGAAGTGCAGTTCACCTACCGCAAAATCACCTGGACCCACGAAGTATCCGGTACTTCGGGTTCCGATGACTGGCGTGCTCCAGTCGTTTAATTACGGCTGATCGTTTCAAGCATCGGCCAGCTCTGCTGGTCGATGTTGTTTACGCCCCTCCAGAATTTCGCGTGCGTTGACCGGTTTTTCCGGTCGACGGGCGCCGCTGTACAGCACGAGGAACAAGGGATGTTCGCGCCGGCCAATGAAACCCACTTTGCCCTGACCATCGAAGGGCTTTCCGCCGATTTCCAGGTGTTTACCCTCACCGGTCGGGAAGCCATCAGCCAGCCGTTTGCCTTCGAGGTGGAGCTGGTCAGTGAGCAGCCGTCGCTGGACCTCGAAACCCTGCTGCACAAGCCGGC
>NZ_JBWXMQ010000055.1:0-653 GCF_056626735.1 Pseudomonas sp. 1
GGACGGTAGCCTTTGAAGAACGGAGTGTGACGACCGCCTTCTTCCTTGCTCAGAACGTAAACTTCTGCGGTGAACTTGGTGTGCGGCTTAACCGAACCCGGCTTAACCAGAACCTGACCACGCTCAACGTCGTCACGCTTGGTACCACGCAGCAGAACGCCGCAGTTCTCGCCCGCACGACCTTCGTCCAGCAGCTTGCGGAACATCTCAACACCGGTGCAGGTGGTGGTGGTGGTGTCACGCAGACCAACGATTTCCAGCGGATCCTGAACGCGAACGATACCGCGCTCGATACGACCGGTCACAACAGTACCGCGACCCGAAATCGAGAACACGTCTTCGATTGGCATCAGGAACGGCTTGTCGATAGCACGCTCTGGCTCTGGGATGTAGCTGTCCAGAGTTTCCACCAGCTTCTTGACAGCAGTGGTGCCCATTTCGTTGTCGTCTTTGCCTTCCAGCGCCATACGAGCCGAACCGATGATGATCGGAGTGTCGTCGCCTGGGAAGTCGTAGGTGGACAGCAGGTCGCGAACTTCCATCTCAACCAGTTCCAGCAGCTCAGCGTCGTCTACCAGGTCAGCCTTGTTCAGGAAAACCACGATGTACGGAACGCCTACCTGACGGGACAGCAGGATGTGCTCACGAGTTTG
>NZ_JBWXMQ010000056.1:0-626 GCF_056626735.1 Pseudomonas sp. 1
CGCCGAGCCAATGCTGTAGTTACCGATATCGAGAAACACCTCGTTTTTACGCCAGATGGTATTGAGCACGTCACAAGGCTTTTCCCCGGTAGGAACAGGCAACGGCGCCAAATAATCATTGCGGGAAAAAATCCCTTTCTTCGAAGTGCCTGCCGGTGGCGTGCTCATTCCTGCGCCTCAACTCGTCCGGCCAACTCGGCTTCGCGTTTGGCAATGGCGACTTCCAACTCAGGGGAGCGTTTGGCCCATTGTTCGGGAGGGAGGGGTTTTGACCATTCGATGATGTCGGGATGGGATAAGTCGGGGGGCGGAGATAACTTCCACTCTTGCAACATCATTGCCAGCGGAGCGCCCAGAAAAATGGCCCCGATTATCAACCAGGCAGCCTTACCGACTTCCTGTGCAACCAGATGGTGTCTGATGCCGTCCAGATATTCACATGTAATGCCCCAAACAACGCTTCTACCTCGCAGTTTTGCCCGCCCGCCCTCAAAATCATTGGTCTGTGGCAAAACATGCAGCCCGATCTCCATGTAACTGCGCATGCATTCCCACAACGCCATCGCTGTCGTGCCACCGCCGCAGTTGAAGCCCAGTGAAAAATGCTTGTTGTCTTGGGTGGCATC
>NZ_JBWXMQ010000057.1:0-569 GCF_056626735.1 Pseudomonas sp. 1
GCCGATCTCCAGGCCCAGGCGGTACTCGGTGCCCAGAGTATTTTGAGTTCAGCCTTCATCAAATAGACCGTCATCAGTGATTGGTTGGCTGCCAATAAATCCTGCAAGTGAACCTCTTGTTCAGGTGTTTTCAGATTCTGCGGATTGCGCAGCAACAGCCATCGCGCTTGTTTGATGACCTTGCGAGACGGCTTGTCGTGACGTAGCCGGTTGGCTTCGTCGACGCGGACCCGGTCAATGACCTCTCGGCCGTATTTGGCCACTACGTGAAACAGGTCGTAGACCACTCGCGCTTTCGGGCAGTGCTGACGAACTTCCAGGTCAAAAGCGGTGTTCATGTCCATCGCCACCGCTTCGATTTTGGCGCAACCTTCTGGCCCAAGCTCTTCGAAGAACGGTCTGACCGCCGCCCGACTGCGGCCTTCGCCGATCCACAGAACCCGTCGTGTGTCGGCATCGAGCACAACGCTGGCGTAGCGATGTCCTTTGAACAGCGCGAATTCATCCATCACCAAACGTCGTGGTTGCGCCTTCGGCAGTTCGCTCAATACTGCCTGCAAGGCGCGACG
>NZ_JBWXMQ010000058.1:0-527 GCF_056626735.1 Pseudomonas sp. 1
GTCAAGGAAATGACCGTCAAGCTTCCAGGTGGAAGGATGGGAAGTGCTCCAATGCTTACTTTGTTTGGTGGAGTGATTGGTGGGTTGTCGGTGGGCGCTGCCTATCAGGAGTTCAGATCCCTGCAGAAGCAGTTAGAAAACTCCCAGCGTCAGATAGATCCCTGGCTGAAAATGCGTCAAATGGCGGTTGGAGGACAGATTGCTGCCTTTGGCTCTCAGGCATTACTGGGCGCCTCTTACACGATGAGAGTGTTGGCGGGTTCAATAACGACCGAGATCGCCATCTTGCGTTACACGCTCTACATGGGGCCATTGAACTGGATCATTGCCGGTTTGGGCCTGCTGTATCTGACGGCCTGGATTTTCGAAAAGACGCCGCTGCAAAACTTCCTGAACAACTGCTGCTGGTCTAAAGCGCGGGCTTTTGATCTGGGGCCCATCGCGCCAAAAGCCCAACAGGAAGAACTCGACCGTTTGTACCTCATCCTTTATACCCCTCGGGTCTCCATGCAAAGCAGCGCCAGGCA
>NZ_JBWXMQ010000059.1:0-525 GCF_056626735.1 Pseudomonas sp. 1
TAATGCTGTTCACTTAAGCGGAGCAGCCTTACGGTCTACTGGAAACCGGGTTTTTGAGATCTTCACCGTCCTTGGCCTTGCAGGCCTTGGACGGTGATCCAAAAACAGCCCGCCAACACCTTTTCTTAACTCTGCCATCCGTCTTCCTGTCGCCGAAACAGGGTTGGCCGCCGCCATCACAATCAATTGAACCGCGATGTACTGGCACGCCGGTTTGAAACGGATGTCCGACGGTGCTCGGCCAAACGCCACCGCCGCCTGACTGGCTTCCCGACGAATCACGTTGTAAGCCAGCAAAAGCCCCCACACCTCCTGATAGACCAAGTCGACTTTTTTACTGCGCAAGGTCATGGCGTTCTGCTGCATCGAACTTTTGATATCCCTGAACCCCAATTCGATTTCCCAGCGCTCCTGATAAAGACTGGAAACAGCCTTGGTGCTGTAGGTCTTGGCTGGCAACGACGTCATGACAGTTTTGAGCTTGCCTTGAATTTCATAACTGACTTCGCGTGCTTCCCAGTGTGT
>NZ_JBWXMQ010000060.1:0-521 GCF_056626735.1 Pseudomonas sp. 1
CCCGCCACCGGCGCACCACCCTCGACAATCGCCACGCTGCTGAAGATCCCGCCCGAATTGATCACGATGTGATGCCCGCCCGCCGTCAGCGTCAGGCTGGTCCCGGCATCGATCACCACCTGGCTGGCGGTGACCCGCGCATGGGGGCCGGCCTGGATGACCAGCGTGCCGTCCGCCGTGGTGCTGCTGTTGCCGCTGATGCTGAGCAGATCGTCGGTGCCGATGACCGTATGGCGCGTTCCGTCGGTGGTGTGTCGTTCATCCGCCTTGATCAGGCTGGTGCTCTGGTTGTCCACCTGCTGGAAACGGTCGCGCCGGATCTGGCTGTGGCTGTCATTGAGGATCAGTTGTTCGAAGTCGCGCTCGGCCCGCAGGTAGATTTTTTCCTGCCCGGCACGGTCTTCGATCATCAGTTCGTTGTAGCCGCCGGTGTGTGGCGAACTGTGGCTGCGCAGCACGGTTTTGCTCTTGTGCTCAGGCAGGGTGTAGGGCACCGAGGTGACTTTGTTGGCCACGCACCC
>NZ_JBWXMQ010000061.1:0-512 GCF_056626735.1 Pseudomonas sp. 1
ATTAAAGAGTTTGGTAAGGGGCGGTCGATGGTTCCGACGCTTACTTTGTTTGGTGGGGTGATTGGTGGGTTGTCATTTGTAGCAGCCGTGCACGAATACAGGTCTCTGCAAGTTCAATTAGAGAAAGCAAATACGCATATTGACCCGTGGTTAAAGATGCGTCAGACCGTAGTCGGAGGACAGCTCACGGCCTTCGGTGCTCAAGCGCTGTTAGGGGTTGGTTATACCGGCCGCGCCTTGGCCGGCTCAATAACAGCGGAAACTGCCATCTTGCGTTACACGCTCTACATGGGGCCATTGAACTGGATCATTGCCGGTTTGGGTCTGCTGTATCTGACGGCCTGGATTTTCGAAAAGACGCCGCTGCAAAACTTCCTGAACAACTGCTGCTGGTCTAAAGCGCGGGCTATCGATCTGGGGCCCATCGCGCCAAAAGCCCAACAGGAAGAACTCGACCGTTTGTACCTCATCCTTTATACCCCTCGGGTCTCCATGCAAAGCAGCGCCAGGCC